>DATMPR010000418.1:0-4907 GCA_035567575.1 Bacteroidia bacterium | reverse complement strand
GACTTTGATGAAAACAAAATTGCAATTATTAAATTGAATAATTTATTTGGATTGGTGAATGAAAACGACAGCATTATTTTACAGCCGCAATATGATCTGGTTTTGAAAGCTGAAAATAATATTTTCATTACCGTTAAAAATAATAAATATGGTTTCTACAGCGGAAAAGGCTGTTTTATAAGCGATATTGACTATGATTTTAAGAAGGAACTCTCCGCTTCCTATTATACCAATGGAAAGCTTTTAAAACTTTGCAAAAAAAACAAACAAGCCTTAATGGATATGAATGGCCGCTTAACAATTGATTATGATACTTATGAAGAAGTAAACTTTGCTCAAAATAATTTGATCCGGATCAAACGCAAAAACAAATACGGTTTTGTAGACAGGAAACTGAATATTGTGATTCCGTGCAAATATAACTCTGCGGGTGATTTTAACAATGAAGGTTTTAGTATTTGTGTCTTGAAACAGGAAACCTTTTTGATCAATACCAAGGGCGAGATAGTATTAAAGACCAAAGGCACAATTATTCCTGCTAACAGTTATTATTTTGTTAAAGAAGATGAAGGTAATAAGCTCTTAGATAAAAAAACTCTACTGTTGTACAGTAATATTGATTCCTGGCAAATTAGTCCCGAGGGATACCTTATTTTAGATTTCGGAAATAAATCGAAGAAAACTTTAAAACTATATTGAAAAATTTTACCTTTGAAAAAAAATCACCATGACAACCTTAACCATGACAAAAGTCCACAACTTTAGCGCCGGCCCCGGCATATTGCCTCAGGAAGTTTTAAAGCAGGCTTCAGAAGCCTGTATTAATTTCGATAATCTTAATCTATCATTACTCGAAATATCGCACCGCAGTAAGAATTTTGAAAAGGTGATGGACGAAGCGCGTTCGTTAGTAAAAGAATTATTTGAAGTTGGAGATGAATACGAAGTATTGTATTTAGGCGGCGGTGCCAGTTTGCAATTTGCAATGGTTCCTTATAATTTATTAAGAACAGATGGCACTGCAGGTTATGTCAGCACAGGTGCCTGGTCGGCAAAAGCAATTAAAGAAGCGAAAATGATCGGCAATACAAAAGTGATCGCTACATCAGAAGATAAAAACTATAATTACATTCCTAAAAATTACGAAATACAAAGTGATCTGGATTATTTGCATTTAACAAGCAACAATACCATTTTTGGAACGCAAATAAAAAATTTCCCTAAAACTTCTGTGCCTTTAGTGTGTGATATGAGTTCAGATATTTTCAGCCGCAAAGTAAATGCAAAAGATTTTACTTTAATTTATGCAGGCGCGCAAAAAAATATGGGCGCTGCAGGAAGCACAATGGTAATGGTAAAAAAAGACGCGCTTGGAAAAACGGGCCGCAAAATGTTAAGCATGCTCGATTATCAGGTGCACATTAAAGGCGGAAGTATGTATAATACACCACCGGTATTTCCAATTTATGTTACCCTTTTAACTTTACAATGGTTAAAGAAAAACGGCGGCATTAACTGGATAGAAAAAATCAATCAGGCAAAAGCAGATTGTTTATATAATGAAATTGAACGCAATCCATTATTTGTCGGTACAGTTGAAAAAGCAGACCGCAGTAACATGAATGTTTGTTTCTTACTAAAAGATGCAGCTTTAGAACCTGAATTTGATAAGCTTTGGAAAGAAGCAAACATCAGTGGTATCCGTGGTCACCGCGATGTTGGCGGTTACCGCGCTTCATTATATAATGCTTTACCACTAGAAAGTGTACAGGTTTTGGTTGATACTATGAAAGCTTTTGAGAAGAAAAAAGGATAAAAAACCCTCCTTACTGTCATCCTGAACTTGTTTCAGGATGTCTCACTCATCATAAGCAGCACTCTACTCAGTGCTGCTTTTTTTATGCGAAATTCCTAACGTATTTATCTCCTTTCTTAAGCCCGGAAAGGTGCCACTTATTTGTAAAAACCTACCACTTACCAAAATACAGCGCCTTCTTCCCAACCATTATTTAAGTCTGAACGTAATAATTAATAACAACATCAGATAGATTGTTTCACCTTAAAAATATATTTTATGAAAACATTAATCCAAATATTTATAGCAGCAATGTTCGCAATAGAAATTTGCTCGCCTTTCTTCATCGGATATCTTAATCAAAAAGCAAAACAGCAAAAAATACAATCCGAAACGGAAGTTAAAAATATCGCATCAAACGCTGAAATAATAAAACCGGAGATCAAACAAATAAAAAACTGGAAATTGGTTGATTTTAGTGAAAACAACTATTCCGATTCAAAAACATTGATCGTAAAAGAATAAAGAGTGGCAGATTGGCTAAGGGGTTAAAAAACCTGCTATTTCTTTTGTGAAACCATCTCGTCTGTAAGGCGGGATGGTTTTTATTTTTCCATTTGTTTCTTATATTTGAACACTAAATTTTTCAGATATATGAGCAAAAAAATATTAGCCAATGATGGCATCGACGCGGTTGGAAAATCACTTCTTGAAAAAGCCGGATTTACTGTTATTACCGAAAAAGTTGAACAGCAAAATTTAATTAAAGAATTAAATGATGGCGGATTTGCTGCGATCACGGTTCGCAGTGCAACCAAAGTGCGTAAAGATATTATTGATGCTTGTGCCGGAATAAAAGTTATTGGCCGCGGCGGAGTTGGTATGGATAATATTGATGTAGATTATGCGCGCAGCAAAGGAATAAATGTAATTAATACACCGGCTGCCTCTTCGAATTCAGTTGCAGAATTAGTTTTTGCGCATTTATTTAATGCTGTTCGTTTTTTATACGATAGCAATAGACAAATGCCTGTTAGCGGTGAAGAAAAATTTGAAGAACTAAAAAAGAAATACGCTAAGGGTGTTGAATTAAGAGGAAAAACAATTGGAATTATCGGGTTCGGACGAATTGGACAGAACGTTGCAAAAATGGCTTTAGGTTTAGGCATGAAAGTTTTAGCTTTCGATCCTTTTGTAAAAGAAGCAACAATTGACATTGACATAAACGGTGCATCTCCTGTTAAAGTAAAATTAAACACAGTTGCAATGGATACGCTTTTAAAAGACAGCGATTTTATTACTGTGCATGTTCCCGGCGGAAAACTATTGGGAAAAGAAGAATTTGCAACAATGAAAAATGGAGTTGTATTAATTAACTCGGCACGCGGCGGTGTAATTAACGAAGCAGATCTGATCGAAGCTTTGAACAGCGGAAAAATTTCTCACGTTTGCTTAGATGTATTCGAGAACGAACCAAAACCATCCGCTGCACTTTTAAAACATCCGAAAATATCTTTAACACCACACATCGGTGCAGCAACTAACGAAGCACAAGAACGAATTGGTGTGGAGTTGGCGGAAAAGATCATTGATGCTTTGAAATAACCATTCTGTTTCAAAACATTATTTCTTGTTAAAGGATATTAGGTTAATAAGTTATTAAGATTAAAGACAAAGAATAAAATGGCTTTTAAAACATTTGAAGAACTTGAAGCTTGGAAATTAGCAAGGAAACTAAAAAAAGAAACGCGCGAATTAGCAAAGTCCTTTCCGAGTGAAGAAAAATTCAGATTGACTGATCAAATTATTAGAAGTACCCGTTCAGTTGAAGCAAATATTGCAGAAGAATTTGGAAGATTTCATTATAAAGAAAATTCAAAGTTCTGTAGAATAGCAAGAGGAAGTTTAATGGAAACACTAAACCATCTTATTGACGCATTTGATGAGGAATATATTGATGAGAGATGTCTAAAAAAACAAAAAGAACAAATTCTTCATTGCAACAAAGTATTAAACGGTTACATCGCTTATCTTAATAAACAAACATCCCAATAACTCAATAACTTAATCTCCTAATAACTATAAGAAATCTCTTTAAAAGGAATACAGAACTACAATTTCATACTATATTCACAAGGTAAAAAACTCAAACTATGGCCATTTTAAAAGCATTCAAAGGATTAAGACCAAAAAAAGAAAAAGTAAGTTTAATCGCTTCGCGTCCGTACGACGTACTAAATTCTGAAGAAGCAAAAATTGAAGCGGGAGATAATACACATTCATTTCTTCACGTTGTAAAACCGGAGATCGATCTGCCTGCTGATCTTGATCATTACTCGCCTTTAGTTTATCAAAAAGCAAAAGAGAATTTTGATAAATTGGTTAAAGACGGAATGTTTATACAAGACAAAATAGAGTGTTTATACATTTACCGTTTAACAATGGACGGCCGTAAACAAACAGGAATTGTTGGTGCTGCCGCGGTGGATGATTATTTTAATGATGTCATTAAAAAACACGAATTAACCCGTCCGGATAAAGAAGAAGACCGCAAAAATCACGTTCGTGTTGCGAACATAAATGCTGAACCTGTTTTTTTTGCATATCCAAACATGAAAGCTTTAGACGAAGCTGTAAATAAAGTAACTGCAACTCCCGCAGAATATGATTTTACTACAGATGACAATATCCGTCACGAACTTTGGGTAGTGAGTGATGCTGCGCAGGTAAAAAATATTATTGATCTGTTTGCAAAACTTCCTGCAACTTATGTAGCCGATGGACATCACCGTACTGCTGCTGCTGCTTTAGTTGGAAAAGAAAGACGTGAGCAAAATAAAAATCATACCGGTAAAGAAGAATATAATTTTTTCCTTGCTGTTCATTTTCCGGATAATCAATTACACATTATGGATTACAACCGTGTTGTGAAAGATCTGAATGGTTTAACTGAAGAACAATTATTAAAAAAGATCTCTGATAATTTCACCGTAGTTGAAAAAGGTTCTACTTACCGTCCGAACGCATTGCATAATTTTGGAATGTATTTAAATAAAAAATGGTATTCGTTGACAGCGAAATCCGGAACATTTAATGATGCTGATCCGATCGG
>DATMPR010000417.1:0-3460 GCA_035567575.1 Bacteroidia bacterium | reverse complement strand
TTCGGTTAATATCACCGTGTATGTTCCTGCAGTAGTATAAGTGGAAATTAAATTTTGCGTTGTTGCGTCAACAATACCGTCTCCATTAATATCCCACATCCAGCCTGTAATATTTCCGCTGCTTATACTTGAAGTGTTATTAAAATTACTTGCAACGCCTAAACACGAATTAGGAACTGTAAAGTTTACATTCGGTAATGCGTTCACTGTAACGATATGTTTAATGCTATCAGCACAACCATTACTTCCTGTTATGTTTAATGTTACAGTATAATTACCGGGAGTAGTATAAATATGCGAAGGGTTTTGTAAAAGCGAATGAACCGAAGCATCACCAAAATTCCAATTCCATCCGCTGATATTTCCTTGGGAAGCTGTACTCTGATCATTAAATGTTAAGGGTGAACCCTGACAAATTGTTGATTGCGTAAATGCAGCAACCGGAGGCGAATATAAAGGAACTAAATTTACAACAGTATCATAACATCCATGATTAGAGCCCGTAATCAATCTTACCAAATATGTTCCGGGGGTTGCATAAGTGTGTGTCGGATTTTTTAATGTTGATGTAAATCCATCTCCAAAATCCCAGGCATTACTCACAATTGAACCTGATGCAATGCTTGATGTATTATTAAAGTTTGCTGTTAATGTACACGGACTGCTTGTTGTTGTAAAACCTGCAACCGGTTTAGCATAAGTATAAATCGGATAATAAAATGTAGGACCAACACAACCCGTTACTAATGTTGTTTGCACCGAGTAAGTTATTCCCGGACCAACGGTAACACATTGATTTGTATTTCCGGTAATATTACCTCCGCCCCAAACATAAGCTGCAAATCCTGTTGGCGCACAAATTTGTTTTTTACTTCCTGCACATAATGAATCTAAAGTTGTTGTTTGAAATGCAACGCAAGAACCATCTATATAAGCGTAACCATAATGTCCGCCTAAAGCACAATCGTAAGTTGTGAAACGTATTGTTACGGTTTTACCAATGTAACTTGTTAAGTCAACTACTACGCTTGTCCACGGTTTATACACAACGCTTGCGCAATTTGTTGAATTAAAAAATCCCGGAAGATTTTGTCCTGCCGATACATTATAATATGTACAAGGAATCGCTACACCAAAAGTGTCAACCATTTGAACTGTAAATTTAGGTTGATTGGCAATTGCATGACCCGGATCTTGAAACACCACAGCGTATTTATATGTAAAGTTTGAGTTACCCGGAGTTACAAAAAAACTCTGTTCCATCCGATCTGCGATTCCACCTGTTCCGTTATTACCTAACATAACAGAGAATAAACCGCCCGGACAAACAACCGGAAAACCACCACAAGGATCAACTCCAGTGCCGGACGTAATTGCTTGAGCGCCACCAGTCGTTGGGCAACAACCTGAAGGATTAAATAAAGGATTGTAACCGGTACTTAAATTCCAGCCGTTCATGTTTCCGGTTTCGAAATCGATATTAGTACAGGCTTGTTGTGTTTTGGGAAGTGACGGAAGCAGTTTTTGTGAGGGAAAATAGGTATCCCGAATATATTGCTTCTCCTGAGCTTGGATAAACTCAGTCTCATCTTGAACTGAAGGGTTTGTTTGACTTATTTTTTTAAGCCAATAACTTTTGTTGAAATGTTGTAAACTGTCAATCGTATAATTGGAGTTTACTTGTGTCTGACCTACGCATAAAATGTATGTTACAGCCAACACCACGGAGATGTAAGTTTTGGTTTTCATGGCTAATGGGTTTTAAATGTGTTTTCATTTTCATTGATTTTTGTTTTTTGATTGTATTTTTCATTTTATTTGGTTTATGATAAAGTAATGGTGACATCTGCTTCATCTGTTTAAGAGCCAGACCCTCTGGAGTACCAGTATTTACAAGGGTTTCAGGGCTTTTGTATTTTTAATTACAAGATTATACGGACTTAAAACAAAAGGGTTATGTTTTTCAGGTTTTATTCTATCAACCGAAAATTGTTCATTTCTACTAAATTGTTTTAACCCTGAAGGACACCCTCTGCCTTATGTCTAACAGAATATTCCTTTTGATTTAAACCTAACGGATATCAACTTACTCAAGAGGCAGAGTGTTCCTTCAGGGTTAAATTCAGATATTAAAAATTATGTTTACTTTAGCTTAAAATAATTTATAATGGAAAATTCAAACAACCCAAACGAAGAAAAAATTAACCAACAAATAAACCAGCAATTTGGAAATAGCGGTCAGATACCAATTCCTAACTCAACAGCAGTGTTGGTATTGGGAATTATATCAATTGCTTTATGCTGGTGTTACGGAATTGTAGCTTTAACTTGCGGTATTATAGGATTAGTATTAGCGAATAAAGGAAAGGCATTATACGATGCAAATCCATCAGCGTATACTTTAGCTTCATTCAATAATTTAAAAGGCGGTAAAATTTGTTCTATAATCGGATTAAGTCTTGGAGCACTTTATTTAATTTTTGTAATTGTTTACCTTGTAATATTAGGTACAGCGTTTACAATGTTACCTTGGCAAAACCTGCACTAATAATTCTTTATTATAAAAAAACCCGCCGTCGTCAAACTAAGGATTACAAGGCGGGTTTTTTATTTAATAATTTTTTGTCATTAGACAGAGTCATAATGATCCTGATAGCTATCGGGATGCTAAACCATTAGAACCAATGATATCTATCTCCCATACTATGATACGCTGATTTTAAAGTAATGACGGAAACTTTGATTCTTATTCCTGCACTATAACAAACATCCATAATATTAATAGTATTCACGCCTCCGGCTCTTTCTACGCCAACTCTCATTTTATAATCACCAAAAATAACAACCGGACCAAAGGAATGTTCTATTCCTGTACCAACATTTAAGCCAAGCCATTTGTTTGATACTGTTGTATTAATTTTATAACGTTCACGCAAATTCAAATAATCATCTAAGCCTGTAAAATAACCTTTAAAAGTATTGTAACTTAAACCGGCGTAAGGATATAATATAGTATGATCATTTTTAAATCTTGCAATAACTTCAACATTGGCCTCAATGGTATTCGCTTTTATATTATACCAGGTAGGTTCAATATTAATAGGAAAGTAATTTGTGTACTGCACGCTAAACCGCAATAATTTATGTCCGCCGTAATTTGCCACTATAGTGAGGCCTTTTGCATCATTCTTTTCTTTTATATTTCTGCTCAAATACAAAACACTACCCATCATCCCGCCCCCAAATTGGAAATTAGTGTACTTAACTTCTTTTTTAGGTTTAGGTATTGGTATGGGCTTCGGCCTGGTTGATTTAGGCTTATGCTTTAATGTATCATTATCAAAATAATTACCGCTCAAGCAAATTGAAGTGGCCATGCACAATAAAGTAATTAGATATAATTTTTTAAACCGTAGCATTTGCTAAAGTAAATATAGTGAATAATAGGTCTGTTTTAAAC
>DATMPR010000416.1:0-7829 GCA_035567575.1 Bacteroidia bacterium | reverse complement strand
GGATTTAGCGGCGGCGGACAAGGCGGCGGAAGCGGAACCAAAAAACAAGGCGAGAGTAAGTCAAAAACACCTGTTTTAGACAACTTTGGCAGGGATCTGACTAAGATGGCCGAAGATGGCAAATTAGACCCTGTAGTTGGGCGTGAGAAGGAAATAGAGCGTGTTTCCCAGATATTATCCCGCCGTAAAAAGAACAATCCTATTTTAATTGGTGAACCGGGCGTTGGTAAATCATCGATAGCTGAAGGTTTAGCGCTTCGTATTGTTCAGCGTAAAGTTAGCCGCGTTCTCTTCGGAAAACGTGTGGTTACTTTAGATCTTGCTTCTTTAGTTGCAGGTACAAAATACCGCGGTCAGTTTGAGGAGCGTATGAAGGCCGTTATGAACGAATTGGAAAAATCGCCTGATGTCATTTTATTCATAGATGAAATTCACACTATAATTGGCGCGGGTGGTGCGAGCGGATCGTTAGACGCAAGCAATATGTTCAAACCTGCTTTAGCGCGCGGTGAGATACAATGTATTGGTGCAACTACTTTAGATGAATATCGTCAGTACATAGAGAAAGACGGAGCTTTGGAGCGCCGTTTCCAAAAAGTAATTGTAGAACCAGCTACTCCGGATGAAACTTTACAGATCTTAAATAATATTAAATCAAAATACGAAGATCACCATAACGTAACATATACCGACGAAGCAATTAAAGCTTGCGTTGCTTTAACCGCACGTTATATTACTGATCGTCATTTACCGGATAAAGCTATTGATGCTTTAGATGAAGCAGGTTCCCGTGTTCATATTACAAATATTAACGTTCCTCAAAACATTTTAGAACTCGAAAAGAAAATGGAGGATATTAAAGAATTGAAAAATCAGGTTGTTCGTTCTCAAAAATACGAAGAAGCAGCAAAATTACGCGATTCTGAAAAACAATTATTAGCACAATTAGAAACTGCAAAAAAGGCCTGGGAAGAGGAAACAAAACAAAACCGCGTTACTGTTACCGAAGATAATGTTGCAGAAGTTGTGAGCATGATGAGCGGCGTTCCTGTACAACGCGTCAACCAAAACGAAAGCGACAAGCTCGTAAAAATGTGGGAGCTTTTAAAAGGTAAAGTGATAGGACAAGATGCTGCCCTTTTAAAAGTAGTAAAAGCGATACAACGTAACCGTGCAGGCTTAAAAGATCCTAATAAACCAATTGGTTCATTTATTTTCCTGGGTCCAACCGGTGTTGGTAAAACACAATTAGCAAAAGTATTAGCGCGTCATTTATTTGATAATGATGAAGCGCTGATCCGGATTGATATGAGCGAGTATATGGAAAAATTTGCTGTTACCCGTTTAATAGGCGCGCCTCCGGGATATGTTGGTTATGAAGAAGGCGGACAATTAACAGAAAAAGTTCGTCGTCGTCCCTACTCTGTTATTTTATTAGATGAGATCGAAAAAGCGCATCCGGATGTATTTAATATGATGTTACAAGTTTTAGACGACGGTATGTTAACCGATAGTTTAGGACGTAAAATCGATTTTAAAAATACGATCATCATCATGACATCAAACATTGGTGCTCGTCAGTTAAAAGATTTTGGACAAGGTGTTGGATTTGGAACTGCTGCAAAAACGGATGGAGCTGATGAACATTCGAAAGGTGTGATTGAAACTGCCTTAAAACGCGCTTTCGCTCCAGAATTCTTAAATAGAATTGATGATGTTGTAATGTTTAACTCGTTAACACGTGAAGATATTCATAAGATCATTGACATTGAATTAGGTAATTTATTCGGACGCGTAAATCATTTAGGCTATCAAATTAAAATTACTGAAGCAGCAAAAGATTATATTGTAGAAAAAGGTTATGATGTTCAATATGGCGCTCGTCCGCTTAAACGTGCTATTCAAAAATATCTTGAAGATCCAATGGCTGAAGAGATCATTAAAAGCAATTTAGCAGAAGGTGATGAGATCGAAGTGGATTATAATAAAGAGAAACAGGAAATAACGGTAAGTACGCATAAACCTAAAGCTAAAAAAGGTAAGAAAGAAGATAAAGCTTAATTATTGAAGCCGATTAATATGGTAGTTGTATTAAAAAAAGGAAGATCAAAAGAGATTTTGATGTTCCTTAAGCGAAAAGCGAAAAGTAAAAAAGGGGTTAATACGAAAAAGTATTGCGGAACAATACGCTTAAAACGTGATGCTTTACTTATTCAAAAGGACCTGAGAAATGAGTGGAGATAGTTTTTTGCTGGATACTAATATAGTTTTGTATTTATTAGACGGAGATAAAACCCTAAGTGAGTTTCTTTTTAATAAAAACCTGTATATCTCTTTTATTACGGAGATTGAACTTTTAGGATATTCTAAAATAAGCTCTAAGGAAAAGCAAATCGTTAAATCTTTTATTGAAGACTGTATTGTTATCGACGTAAACAATGAAATAAAACGTGATGCGATTTCAATCCGATCGAAATATAATGTAAAACTGGGTGATTGTCTTATTGCAGCGACCGCTGCTTTTACCGGTTTCCCATTTGTCACATCAGATAAAGGTTTTGAAAAAATAAAGGAAATTGACCTGGTGCTTTATCAGAAATAATATTTTTATGAAAAAGATTTACTATCTCTCCTCTTGCAGTACTTGTGCGAGAATTATTAAGGAATTGCAATTAGAAAAAAAAGGATTTAAATTTCAGGATATCAAAACTGAAAAGATCACGGCAGCCCAATTAGCGGAGATGAAAGATAAAACAGGAAGCTACGAAGCATTGTTCAGCCGTGTGGCTTTAAAATATAAATCCCTCGATCCAAAACCTTCAACTGAGAATGAATACAAGAAATTAATTTTAGAAGAATACACTTTTCTAAAACGTCCGGTAATTTTAATTGGAAAAGAAGTTTTTGTAGGAAACAGTCCGAAGAATGTTGCTGCTGCGAAGGCGGCTCTTTAATCAGTGGCTTCGACTTCGCTCAGCCACCTTGAACCGAACTGTGATCGGCGTTTTTTTATCTTAAGCTTTCATATCCTTTTACACCCTTAGGATTCAAACACTAAATGAAATGATCAAATTTGATACTATTCCAGTAATGAATATTTAATTTTTAAATTATTAATTTCTTCCAGTTTATTAACGAACTCCATTAATTTGTCCCCTTCCTCTTTTGGAATAAATTTCTGTTTTATTTTTATAATAACCGAAAACAAATAAGAATTTTCCTGCGGTTTTAGAGAAGAGGAAATTTCAAAATATTCATCACCTAATTCTTTATTAAAATCTTTAATATTACTAATGTTCACAGGCCTATCGAATTCAAATAAATAGTTGTAATAATCTGAAAACCTGAAATCAAAATAAAAATCATGAGTAGGTTTCTCGTATATAATGAATTTATTGAGAACAAACGAGAACCAATTGGTTAGATCTATTTCATTTTTATTTTTTAACAAAATGTTTTCGTGACAGTCGAAAACAAATTTGAAAGGATCTTCTTCAGATTTTGTTTTTAGATTTATTTTTTGATGTGACGAATTTGGTTTATTTATGCATTTTTTGAAATAAACAGGATTAACAGTTGAATCGATAACTTCATTTAAATAAGCCGATCTTATAATAGTTGAAAATTGACCGGATAAGGTTTCTTTGATCTCCAGATTACATTTTAGGGAATCGGTCTCTACATTTATTTTTACATCTTCAAACCTTACATTTTTATTTTCAGTTCCGGAAGGTGTTCTTACAAATTTAAAATGCGTGCCTAACACATCTTTTGCCTTCTTTTCATAACTCGAAGGAAACATGGCGGCAATGGCTCCTTCATAATAAAATGGCATCTCGCCAAGAAAATACTTTAAACCATTATATCTTGGAATTAAATAAGTGTAGGATTTTTTTATAGGGATACTAATAATGATATTCTCATAAGAAGTATTAATTCTCACCAGCGGGTTTTGCTCGCCTAATCTGTTGTCAAGTATATTTGTAATGTAAAAGAAAATACCTTTTTCAGTTAATATGCTTTCGTAAAGCTTGGTCAGGTTTATTTCAGTAATTCTTCGTTTAAGTACATGCTCTGATGAATACAAATTATAAAATGCGGGATCGTTATAGTATAAATAATTCGCACCCATATATCTGAAATTATTAAGAGTGTCAGAAACTGCTTTAAGAAATTTTAAATTATTGGTATCAGAATCAAACTTTGGCATTTTGCTCACAAATTTTCTGACATCATCAAAATATTTAACGTGAAATCTGTTATCGTACCGGTATCCTTGCGTGTTTGCCCATCGGTAATCGGGTAAATTAGCAATAGAATACGATTTGTTATTTATTAATTTAATTGTATAATTCATATTGAAGTAAACAAAAGGAAGTTGTTTGGCGCAGAAGGAATGAATGAAGTAATTGACTCTTTGAACATTTTTCAGTTTTACTGATGCGTTAACGAATGCGATCCCTTTTTCGCTGCTGTTTTCATCGGGAACGACTTTGACACATGAATCAGAAATATTAGAAGTCATAATAAACTTAAAGTTCTTCAATTGCGGTAAGGCTATATACCTGAACTTGTATTCTACATTGACTTTTGGATATGTTGAAGAAAAATAAAAAATATCGCTTCCATAATTAGGGCCATATTCAGCGTTATAAGAATATTCTACCAGATCCCCGACTTCAAGCTCAGTAAATGAATAATTATTTACGATATCTTCAATATACTTTCCGGCGTCCACAGTGATCTCCTGTCCAGTTGGCTTTATCCATTTGATCCGGGTTGAAGAATATTTTGGGTGCGCCTCAATAACTTTTCCATTTGGTTTGATTATTCTTGCGATAAAATATTTAACAGAAAAAGTCTTTATGAACGGGATTTTAATTTTTGATTGCCTGCCTTGCTGCCTTAACTCTTCATTTTCGCCTATATCAAATGACTCAGGAAGAGAAACGGAATGAAAAGCCTTCAACCCTTCTTCATTCGTGATCTTTAATAAAACGTTTTTTCGGATTTCCTTTTTTGAAAATTCAGTAAATCTGAAATTCACTTTTTCATCAATAATAACTACCCCATTTGATTTAAATTGATCAGGAATCGCTATGCTATCGTATCTGACAGGCGGATGTTCCCATTCAATTTCCTTCTCAGTTGTTTCATTAAATGAAAAAATTTTCTTTCTATATTGACTTAAAGTATCTGGCAAAGGCTTTAAGAAGACCGGATCATTTTGTAAGCTCTGTGAATAAACCGAATTACCAACACCGTCTTGTTGTTTGCCCATAAAATAAACAGTATTTCCGATTACTTTTATTTTTTTTGGTGAAGTATTTGATTCGATCTTAAAAAACGGGAATTTCAATTGTCCGTTATACAAATTAATTTCAGCCAGCATGGTACTTGAAAATGTTTTAAGCTTTGCGTACACCTTGGTTTTCTCTTCATTCACTATTATTTCTTTATCCCAAAATTTCAAATGGTGATAGTCGATGTATTTGCTTCTAATGAATGTTCCTTGTTTGTCGTATATAAGCAAGGAATCTATATCGTGCGCAAATAAATAAATTGAATCATTTATTGCTTTTAAAACATTATAGGAAGGCTGGGCATAGAGCATTTTATGAGTCATAATATCTCTTTCGAGGTGCCTTCTCTTTCTGAGTTCAGCGGTGTCAATATCACCCATGATACCGCCGAGGTTTTCTGCATAATAACTCGCCAATGCAATTTGCATACTGTTACTTATTAGCCTTCTGGCATTTTTCCTTACAAAATCTTTGTTTTTCGTCGAAATAGTTTTAAGTAATTTTGAAGTTTTACCCCATGCAGCAATAAATTCCATGGTTTGATTTATATCTTTATAACGATGAAGAAAAAAAGTGGTATCGATCACTTCATCACAACTTCTTACTGCCTCGTTAAATTTATTAAGTGAAATTATTGCTGAATCAATTTGAAATGATGATTTGTCGTTAATTATTTTATAAACTCCATTATCCGCCACTATGTTAATATTCCCAAATGGATCTTTAACCAAATTATTTGCTTGTGGAAATGATCTTAATTTAGATTTTATATTATTATCCTGAATAACTAATACCGCATTAGTTAAAAGTTCCAATAAATTTCCATTACTTAATTCATAATCAATAATAAAATCCGCTTTAATTGGATTAACTTCTTCAACTCCACTCGTAAAAACAGGAATTTCATCAATCACTATTACTTTTGGTCGGAGTTTAATAACCAAAATGGCGGAGTCATTGAAACTTAACGGTTCTTTTACTATAATGGAAGTGTCAATAAAATTAATATTAGATAAAAAGACCTTACTCCCTAATATGTAATTGCGGATCTTAATGTTGCCATCTTTATCACTCTCATAGGTTTGATCTGCATTTTTACCTATAACGAATTGAACAGGCCTATCGTTTGGATCACTAACCTTAAAGTTTAATTGGACTTGTGAATTGAGAAAAAAAGTTTTTAAGAAAAGAATTGCATAAGTTATGAGCTTCACTTTATTTAGCTGTTTTTTGTCCACGGCAGTATTAAATTAGAAAATATATTATGGTTTAGCCTAGAGAATTTGCGCTATTGTTAGACTAAGTTATGAAAAAATTGTGCCATATCTAAATGAGGCGGGCAAATAGCAACTATAACGTTAAAATTTTATAATAAGATGGAATTATTTCACCTTCGCCACCGCGTATCTTAACGAATTTTATCGGAGAATTGGTGCCTGAGCTTGTCGAAGGCACTTTCATGTTGTTATTTAAAAACAGAAATAAACCCTTTATCAGTCGCGAATTTTCCTGTACAACTCGATCTGTAATTCACAACCCAGAAATAAGTTCCGTTATCCAGATCTTTGGGCTGCCATTGTTCGGTTGGGTTAGTTATTTTGAAATGCTCCCTGCCCCATCTGTCGTAAACAACAAATTCGACTTCATCAAAATTATATTTTGAAAAATCTATGAAATCATTTACCTGATCACCGTTAGGTGTAATTACATTTGGAAAACGTTCCGATAATTTTTTCTCGGCAATAATTACATTGACGACATCGCTACTGTTACATCCGCCATTATTTATAGTTAAAGTATAAGTTCCCGGTGTTGCAGAAATTGTTGGTGTTGTTTGTCCTGTACTCCAGCTAAACGTTACCGCTGTAACATTTGCTTGTAATATTGCAGGTGTTGTTAAACACGCCGGAACATCATCACCTAAATCAAATGATGTTGGATTAATTACATTTAAAATACTTTTAATAGAATCTGTTCTCTGGCAAGTATTAGTATCAGTTACAACGAGCAGTACGTTATATGTTCCTAAATTATTATAAGTGTGTGAAATCGTATCCTGATTTGTAGTTGTGCCGTCTCCTAAATTCCAAAAGCTTGTTCCTGTATTTGTTGTGCTGACAAAATGTGTACTAAAAGGCGGACAACCTGTAATATTTCCTCCGTAAGAAGAAGATGCATTAATATGTGACTGCATATCAATTTTTACAAATGCATCGTTACACGGAGACCACGTAGAAGTACTAACCCATGTCATAGTATACGCGCCCGGGGTTGTAGGTAATCCGCCGTTAATTCCCATTGAACAATATAAATATCCTTTATTATCAAAATCACCTAAACCACCCATTTCACCCGGATTATAATTTGGAGTATTATACCAATAAGTAGTATTAGCTCCTCCAAAAAAAGAAGCAAAAGCTAAGGAAGAACAATTTGGATTGAATTGTGCGATATACATATCAGTTGGTCCACCGCCATAAGGTTGTAAAGCATTTGGGGTCGTTGGAAACAAATTTGCACCGAAAC
>DATMPR010000415.1:0-7073 GCA_035567575.1 Bacteroidia bacterium | reverse complement strand
ACGATTTCATTCCATTATAAGAGAATCAACTTTCTAACCTTTGTCCTGTAATCAAATGCAGACAAATGGAAAACTCAACAATTCTTCACCACGTAACACCGGAACAGATAAATACTTTGTTTCAAGGCTTACAAAATCAATTATCGGAGCTTAAACAAAACTTTGAGCCAAAGTCACCAACTCAATACCTTACAAGGGCTGAATTGGCTGAAATGCTTAAATGCGACCTCTCAACAATTCACAACTGGACTAAGAAGGGAAAATTAAAACCCTACGGGATCGGAAACCGGATTTATTATAAACGTAACGAGGTTGAGGCTGTTCTTACTCCCCTGAAAGGATAATTGTATGCAAGTTATAACAAAAGCTAATGAGGGAAGCAAACTTGATACATTAGCACAAGTCGGGACAGCCAAAGAAAAAAAGGAGAACAAAAAAAAGCCTATTATCATTATGGGGAAAGGCTCTGACCTCAGCGATAATGAAGCCCTATTCAGAAAGGGAAAAAAGAAACTGATTACTCAAAAAATTGTTCTAAGTCTAAGTGATGTTGCTAAAAGAAAAGGAAATAAAAAATTAGAAAAACTTTTTTGGAATACCTTTTATTGTCAAAACTTTGTTACAAGTGCAGAGGGAAGGCTTTACAGTAACTATTGCAAAAATAAAGTTTGTTCAGTTTGTGCCGGAATAAGAAAAGCAAAGAAGATAAAGGAATTATTACCGATTGTAAAAAGCTGGGATCAACCCTACTTTGTTACATTAACAGCACGTTCAGTTTATGCGAATAAACTCGGTATACGAATGAAGAAAATGAATATAGGTTTAAGGAAAATCTTGGACAAGTATAAGAAAAAAGCTCAAAGAGGTAAATCTATAAAATTTGAAGGATTCAAAACTTTAGAATGCAACTTCAATTCAAAAAAGCGGACTTATAATCCGCATCTTCATTTGATTGTGAAGAACAAGGAAATGGCTGAAATTATTATTAGGGAGTGGCTAATTCTTTGCACTACAAAATTCGCTTTACCTGACGGTCAAAAAGCAATTCCGGTACGGGATGTTGAGGAAAGCCTAATTGAAGTAATTAAATACAGTACTAAACAATTTACAGATCCTGATCCTAACAATAAAAAAGGCAAAGCCAGCCAATTTGTTTATACTTCAGCAATGTTCAATATTCTTTCAGCAATGGAAGGATTACGGACTTTTGAAAAATTTGGTTTTATGATTTCAAAATCAAACCGAAATGAGAGCAATTATAAAATAGTTAATGAAACTGAGGAATGGGAATATAATGCTGAGGTTTTAGATTGGTTAAATTCCAAACATCAAAGATTAACAGGGTATTCAGCAACTTCAGAATTATTAAAAATGCTTACAAACAATATTAATTCTGATTTGGAATGAAATATTATGAGAGCGTATTTTATTAGCAATTATTTAATTTAAACTTTCCAATGTTTCAATTTTCTTGAAATATTGTTTCAAAACCTCTTTAAACTCATTTACTCACAAACCAGATAATTAATGTCAATTCCACTATCATTCTCGGAGTGCTTTGATATGGTTTGGTTTTTGGAACAATAATTCGGATCGGTTAAATTAATTATATCCAGGCCATCATTTCCAAATTCACCTAATTGAGTTTTAAAGTCACTCATAGCCAATTTAAGATCTTCTTCTCCTTTTGCTTCAAATTTCACAAGATAATTTTCTTTTTTAGATATATGAAAAATATAAATTGAAGAGATGCCGGCGCCGATAAGTTTTTTATACATTTCGATTGCATCTTTTTTATGCTGCTTTAAACCAATCTTAAAGGCAAAATATTTTTCTTTATGCGCAAGATTAATGCTGTCTTTAATTTGATTTTGCCGAATAATGTCTTTTGTGGCGTTCACCGCAATATTTGCGGCATCCAATATAACTTCAGCGTCCGATTTAGGCCGGCCTTCATTTTTATTATTTACTGAAGAATCCATCACGGTTCCTGAAGCTGGGTTATTTACTACTTCGGTTTTATTTTCATTAGTACATTCAGTTAGTAAACTGATTGTAAAAAGAACGACAATTGCTTTTTTCATTTAGTTGGTTTTGAATTTATCAAACATAAAGAAATTTATTTAATATCTGCAATACGTATAAATACCTGTTTTTTGGGTAGAGATACCTTTTTAAATATAGATTAAGCAAAAACCTTGGTTCTACCGTAAAAATAGCTTTTAATTAATTTGCTTTTTAGCTAAAAATTTATACCTTTAATAGATGATTAAAAAAGTAAAAATACTTCTTACTTCTTCTCTCGTAGCTTTTACTTCTATTTTTTATTCTCAAACTAACCTTGTTCCAAACCCAAGTTTTGAATCTTATGATGCTTGTCCCACTAATCAAAATCAGGTTTATCATGCAATCGGTTGGAGTAGTTATCGGCAAGCCCCTGCTTATTTAAACGCATGTGCTTCTCAATTTTCGGGTGTGAGTGTTCCAAACAATGTTTGCGGTTATCAATATGCTGCAACGGGTAGTGGTTATATGGCTCTTTACACTTACTTTCCTTCATCTGCTGATAACCGGGAATACATTGGATGTATCCTAAATGCGCCATTGGTAATAGGAACAAAATACTATGTAACTTTAAAAACAAGTTTATGTAATATTGATTCTGCCTTATGGTATAATACTGCAACTGACCATTTAGGAATACGATTTTCTACAATACCATATAGTTTTAGTTCTCCGGCACCAATAAATAATTTTGCCCAAGTCTATTCCACTACAATTATAAAAGACACTTTAAACTGGATTAAAATATCTGGTTCATTTGTTGCAGATTCAATCTATAAATACTTAGCTATTGGTAATTTTTTCGATAATGTAATCACTAACAAATTCTTTTTTTATACAGGATCGAATTACGCAGCAGCGTATTTTATAGATGATGTTTGTGTATCAACGGATTCTAACTTCTGCTCAAACTGGACAGGAATAAAAGAGAATAATTCTTTTAGTTCTATTCTTATTTACCCCAACCCGTTTTTGGATTTTACGACCATTGATTTAGTCAATACCAATGAAGAACCGGTAACAGTCATTTTATACAACGTTTCTGGGCAGATAATTAAAACATATGAGGGGATAAAAGCCGAAAAACTAATTATTAAAACAGAAAATTTACCTGCTGGTATTTATTTCTTAAAAATAGCGGATAAGAACGGCCACATAAACAAACATGCAAAAATAATAAGACAATAAATAATCACTAAAAACAAAACGATGAAAAGATTATTAACAACACAGCTATTAGTATTAGCTTCATTTTTAATTAGTTTAGTAGGGTTTTCTCAGCCAGCAGGCCTTGGGCATTGGAAACTTGGCGGCAATTCAGGTTTTCCTCCACCAGATGACGTTTCGATTCCAGGAAATAACTTTTTTGGTACACAGACGGGATTTAATATTCCTATTAATTTTGAAACGAACGGCTTCAACCGTATGATAATTAATAACGGCGGCAACGGTATTAACGACGGTCGTATTGCTATGGGAGAAAATTTACCAACGGGATTTGTACCTCAAGCAAGGTTACATTTGCATCAAGGCTTTAATCTTGGCCTAAATGATCCGCATATTCGTTTTACAAACGTCGGAACAGGCGCATCAAATACCGACGGATTTACGATTGGAAACAGCACGCAAATCTTTCCAATAACAAACAACGGTGATGTGCAAATGATACAATACGAAACCGCACCAATTATTATGTTTGCACCAAATACCAGCACAACAGGTTATTCCGGGCCTCAGCCAGCAGAAATGTTTAGAATACAAAATGGACAAACATTTTTAGCGGCGGCAACTGCCCCTATACGTATTACAGATGGTTACGTTGGTTTAAACCAACCCGCACCAAGGGCACAT
This sequence comes from Bacteroidia bacterium, assembly GCA_035567575.1. Classification (GTDB taxonomy): domain Bacteria; phylum Bacteroidota; class Bacteroidia; order B-17B0; family Aurantibacillaceae; genus JAHEYG01. Next base: position 3,158 of record DATMPR010000415.1, on the reverse strand, counting down.
ATCGAAATGATAACTCCTGCTTTCCCGGGCGGAGAAGAGTTTTTTATGGCGAAGCCAAGTGATATTTTCGATCCCCCTTCTTCGACTACAACTGCAACAAACGTACAGATGGGCATGATGAATTTAACATCAGTAGACAAACAGTTTTTGCCGGGTGTGTTTGGTAATATTAATCAGTCTGCACAGTCGAGTCCGGCATTAGAAATGATTGGCGGTATACCTATTGCCCAAGATATTCCAATTAACCCAGCAGTAATGCGTTTTATTGTTGGGCGTGATTGGATAATAAATGGAAATACTGCTGCAAACGTTGGCAGCGCCCCTACAAATTCGGTAATTAATCGCCCTATTTTTAGCTGGAGCAACGCTAATTCTTTGTATATGTATATGAACGCTAATGGTCGTTTACGTATTGGGTCTGCTTTAAGTACATCTAATCCATCTTTAACCGCATTTCGCGCTAATAATCGAATTGAAATATCTGCTGATATAATAGATCCATATTTTAATGCTGTGGGTAATCCAGGAATTGGTAATCCAAACACCTTGAATAATTTTGGTTCATGCAGCGGGTTACGTTTTACGATTTTAACCTCTAATGATTTGGTAATTGCACCCGATGCAACAAATCAAATTGACCCATCAAAAGTTTTATCGGTTGATAAAAATGGTGATGTTGTTGCTATTTATCCTGCTCTTGGTGCGATTTGTACCAATACAGCGCAAATTGCAGCGCAAACATTTTCAGCAAGCAGAGCAATAAATCAAGGGACTTTTAATATGGAGTGGCGTGGACAAGGCCGTAATGGTTTTGGTACAAATAATTGTACTGTTGGAAACAGAGTTGAAATTACAGGATTGACAAGTTTTTCTGCAACATCCGGTGGTAATAGTGGTTTAAGATTTACAAACATGACCTCAACAACAACTGCTATTACGAATCCAACGACTAAAGTACTAAGTGTAAATTCAAATGGTGATGTAATTTTAGTTACCGATCAAACAGGAACTGTTGTTGGAAGCGGATCTATTACCGCACAAAATGGTTTAAGTTTAGTTGGTACAAATACAGTTGAGTTGGGCGGCACTTTAATACACCCTCTTACTGTAATTAATTTTTCTACCAATACATTACAATATACTGACGCAGCAACACTTCATTACCAGAGAGGTGCTAATGGTGGTGTTTGGCAGTCTGCCGATGGTGCAAACAATAAAGATGGGCAAGCCAGTTTTTCTGATTTTGCTTATGTATCAGGAGCCGTTTCAGCAGTAGGAAGAGTTTTAAATGTAATACCAATCTCTTCTTCTGTTGCTGCCGGAGGTTTAATCGGTGACCAAGTTTTTGTAATTGCTACGCCTACTGCGGGTGGTGGGATAACAGGAAATACTTATGGATATTTTGCAACTACACAAAATACAGCTTCACCAATGGGAAATAATTATGCTGTTGCCGGATGGGCTCAAGGTGCGGCACTAACATCTACTGCGATTAATGCAGGTTTTTTTGCAAGGGCAAACGGCAGCCAAAATAATTACGGATACTACGCAGATATTAGTAACGGTTCTTCGTTAGCAAATGAAGACAATGGCGTTAGAATTAATACTACAAGTAATGCAGGAACTCCCACAAATAGAGGAGGATATTTTAAATCTCTTTATGGTCAGAATGTTTATGGTCTTTGGGCACATGGAGAAGGGGGTACTGCAACAAATTATGGCATTTATGCAGAAGCTGTTGCAAATGGGACTTTAAATATTGGTGTCTTTGGAAAAGCAGCTGCGACTGGTGGTACTGTAGGTCCAAACTATGCAGGTTATTTTCAGGGTGATGTTGTAAAGACAGGTAATGATAATTTTACAAGTGATTTAAATCTCAAACAAAATGTTGACACTATTCCAAACGCAATTGGCATTATAAACAGCCTTCAACCGATCACTTTTGATTATAAAATTTCTTCTTATCCCAGCATGAATTTACCATCAGGCATTCAGTATGGAGTTGGCGGGCAGCCAACAAAAGTAGTTTTGCCGCAAATAGTAAACACAATAACTCATCCTGCTCAATTGGATTCGTTAGGAAATATTACAGTTCCTTCCTTTACGTATCTCGCCGTAGAATACCAGCAAATAACACCAATTTTAATCAGAGTCGCACAGGTACAACAAGCACAATTAAAGAAACAGGATGCGCAAATAAAAAAGCAAGATTCTACAATTCAGGCGATCCAATCCCAAATTGCGGCTTTAACTTCATCTGTTACTTCATGCTGCTCAAGCACAGCAGTTCGTACAACTAAACCGAATGAATTAAATCAATTGGATATTAATTTATCGGATAAGGACATTGTTGTATTAAATCAAAACGTTCCAAATCCTTTCGCAGAGCAAACAACAATTACTTACAACGTACCTGAAAAATATAATTTCGCACAAATTATTTTTAGTACTGTTGAAGGAAAAATTATTAAAGCTGTTGATATAACTAAAAAAGGGAAAGGTCAGTTAAATGTATTTGCCAATGATTTAAGTACAGGTTTCTATACTTACACTCTTGTTGTAGATGGTAAAACAATTGATACTAAGAAAATGGTGAAGAGTGAGTAGTTTAGTTAAAAATAAAAAAAGAGAAGCCTCAATTAGTTTGGGGCTTTTTTATTTGATCCAATTGTCAGCTACCTAAAAACAAGACCAATTATAAATTAGTAACTTTATACATTAGCACAAGTCGGGACAATCGTTGAAACAAAACCGAAAGTAGAAGCTCCTATTATCATTATGGGAGACGGCTCAGACCTCAGCGATAATGAAGCCCTATTCAGAAAGGGAAAAAAGAAACTGATTACTCAAAAATTTGTTCTAAGTCTAATAATGTGGGTATATCTGCTATAATTAAGCAAATGATTATTGATTCTCATTTCCCAATGAAACAATTTTTGGTATTGTTTCATCTTTGCTTTTTTCGATCTTAATTTTTTCCATTCTTTTATTCGCCTTAGCAATCTTTTTCTTTGCATCGGCTGCTTCTTCTCCATCAACTATCTCTCTCTTTACAACTTCATTTGAAAGCACTTTCAATATTTCATCAGTAGTTACTTTGATGTTCGGATAAACTTGTTTTAATTCTTTTTTGATGTGAGCAAGAACTGATTCTTCAA
>DATMPR010000414.1:0-11671 GCA_035567575.1 Bacteroidia bacterium | reverse complement strand
GAAATTTTTCCAAAATACTTAAAAAGTTTATTATTCATGAACTCAAATAATGGTTTCTCGTTAAACAAAAAATTTAATAGGGCAAATAATACAATTGAAATATAAAAATACTTTTTAAAGCAAGCAGCAAAAAAGGTATCCCAACTTGTAATGTTATCATAACATATTGCCATCATGAAAGCAGAATAAACAACAAGTCTTGTTGTTTTGGATACAGTTAGTTTTATCGGATTCATAAAATGAATATACGCAGCAATGGCCCCAATTACTAAAACGTCAAACCTACTGAAAGTACTTAAAAATAATGGATACCATGGTTCCTTTACATTTGTAATTAAATACCCTCTATAAATAATGCTAATTAAAATCAAAACCATGAAAGTTCGCATCAATTGCTTATTAGGGACAAAACAAATAATTAACGGCCAGAAAACGTAAAAATGCTCTTCAATGCAAAGAGACCAGAAATGCGCCAAAGGAAAAATCCAGGAATGATGTTGCATAGTATCAAAATTATTATAAAAAAATATGTTTGCAATATAATTTGGATTATAGGTTTGACCAACCCACTTAATTATAAATGGAGAAAGAACAATAATAAGGAAATATAAAGGCCATATTCTTAAAGATCTTCTGACGTAAAACTTTAATACGTCAATTTTTCCGTTTGATGCTTGTTTTTCTTTAAGTAGTAAATAGGTAATCAAAAAACCACTAATTAAAAAGAAAATGTCTACCCCATAACCACCATTCATTAAAAAAGTGTTTATCGGCCTCCCTAGAGCGTTTAAATTTTGTTGGTCAGCACTATTTGTCATGAATTTTAAATAATGCCAATTATTTATCCAGTCAGCGTAAGCGTGATAAATAACTACCATCATAGCAGCTACAAATCTTATTACGTCTATTTTATCCAAATAAGGTATTTCCGATTTAATATTTTCTGATAAAGATGGGGTCTGGGCGTAATTCATAAAGTCATTTTAAATATTGCATTTTAAGAAATTAATCAATGCTTATAGGAAGTTAATTAAAAGCAAATCCAATAGGTACTTAAATAAATGAATAAGTAGTATTTAAGGCAGAAGCAATTTGTCTTTTGTCATCATTAAATAAAGGTAAATAAATTTTTAATATTATATGGTCTTCAATAAATATTATTTCTCTTTCAAAAACCTGTAAATTGGATTTTTTGTAAATGAAACGCCATTTTTAATTAAAATTAAATTCGATTTATTAATTATTTAATCAAATTTAAAATTAACAATGAGTAAAAAACATTTGTATATTTATATAGCATTTAGACAGGGGATGGTGGACCAGCTTTCCTTGCCAAGATTTATGATCCTGCCGGAATTGTTTTTGATTCTGCGGATAACCTGTATTTTTCAGATACAGGCAATAATCGAATTCGAATGATATGCTTTAATAGTTGTACTCTTGGTATTGATGAAAATAAGATGCCTATTGATTTGAAACTATATCCAAATCCTGCTGCAAACAATTTAAATATTTTATCTGAACAAAATCAATTTCAATATTCAGAAATCGAAATAATAAATTATTTAGGACAAACAGTATTAAAAACGCAATACACAAACACAATTGATGTTTCAAAACTCTCGAAGGGTATTTATACTTTAAAGATTATTGCCAAAGAGAATTAGAATTATTATTCAAAGTTTGTAAAGGAATAATTCTTAATCAATATTTCCCCACTTTAACCCGTATGCCTTCGCTATGACTGGTAAATTCAGGCGCGTACATGCACTGGATGGTTGTAACGCCATTACTAAAATCACCATTATGGTTAACCACTAAAGGATATTCAAATACATAAGTGCCCTTGTTTAAATATGAGAAAAAGAAATTAGTTGAGGCATCTCTGGTGCTTTCATAATAGCCTAAACCATCCTGCCATTTGTAACCGCTAAATACATTTGTAGGCTCAAAACCTGCAGCGCGCATGTCTTTCATGTGTACATAACTCATCTCTCTGTCAACACGCAATTCAATTCTCACTTTAATTTTATCCCCCAATTTTAATTTCGTTGCAGCAGTTATGGGTTCAATTACAGGACCGCCCGCTGTATTTTTTTGCAGGAACAACTGTTTTTTAATTTTCAGAGGCGTTTCGTGAGGCGTAATTTTATCCAACTGCTCAAAATATTGCCAGTAAACAGAGCCGTAACTTACTCCAACATCTTTTTTCACCACTTTTACTTTCCTCATTTCCGGTTTTATATCAGAACCGTTCCACACTTTTTTAAAATAGCCTGTTCCCGGTTCTACTTTAATTGTTTTATCGTTTTTAGGATCCAAAACAATATCCCCCACTGTAATTTCTACATTTGGCTCCGTCGCTAACCAATCTGTTCCTTTTAATAATAAAGCGTAAACTGCTTCGGTAGTTGAACGTGTTGTTCCCCAATGCTGCGTTTGTTTACTCTTAATTAACCAGGTTTTCAGATCGTCAACTGTTTTTACATCATTATTTATTTCATCAAAAGCTTCGATCATTAATGCCTGCATTTCAATGGGCGCTTCATACCAGTAGTAACCATAATTTTCTTTCCAGTACATGCCCATCTCTTCACTATTTAATGCGTTTTCTTTCAACGATTTTAAAATATCTTTTGGTGTTTTTAAATCTTCATTGCGTTGCAAACTCAACGCGATCATTCCTTGCATGTAATGGCCGTTTTGTAACCAATAGGTTTGCTCTTGCTTTTTATAATAATCGAAATGCTCTTTATTTCTATTCGACAACGGAATATCCTTAAAAAAACTGCGCATGTACAAATACTGAATTGCATTGTAACTCAAATTATTTTCAGTTTTATATTTTGGATTGTGTTTCTTCATCCAATCATATTCTTCGCGCATGCGGTTATCACAATACTGAACAGCATTTGTGATCATATTCCAAACCTCACCATTGTCGCGGACTTTTAGAGCGCCCAATTTATCCATGTGACCAAAACCGCAAGCGATGTGTTGAGTAATGTACCAATCATCCGGTCCGCCTTCAAACCACCAGAAGCCGCCATTTGAAGTTTGAGCTTTCTGTAATTTTTTAAATGCACGCGTTTGTTCGTTCGCCATTTTATTGAGATCAAACAATAAACCAACACGTTTTTTATTTTCACTTTCGCTCTTCGATTGTAAAACCCAAGGTGTTTCTTCCAATACAACAGCTTTTAATTCCTGATTTTTTTCGAGGTTAGATAAAAACGCGTCAGGACTAACCGATTTCCACGTCTCAAAAATGGCTTTAATTTTTGGTTTGGAATTTACTACGTAAGAGGATAAAGTGTTTGCATAATATCTTGAAAAAGTTTGCTCAGCACATTCGTAAGGATATTCCATTAAATAAGGCAATGCTTGAATTGCATACCATGCCGGATTAGCAGTAAATTCTAAAGTATAAGAATGATTTTTTAAAGTTGTGGAATTATTATTTTGATTTCCGAACTTTACAAAATTAAATTCTTTGGTTTGATTACTGCGAATTGGTAATGGCATACTTTCTGTAACTAACATACGGTTAGTCAACACTGGCAGTGCCATTTCTTCACCATCACTAAAATTTCCGGCTTTGGCAACGATCTTATATTTGATCGCGGAATAACCTTCCGGAATCATAATATTCCACTCAATAGTGGTACTTAATCCTTTTTTCACGGCGAAATCTCTATATCCAATTGTTGGAAACGGTCCCGCAACTGCCTCGATCATTTTAGTTGAAATTTCCTGTTCGGTTAAAGCATCATACAATTTTAATTCTGCAGAACCTTTCATGTCAGCTTCCGATAAATTTGAAATTTTAGAGATGAAAATCATTTTATCATTCTCACGGAAGAAACGCGGAACATTTGGCTGCACCATTAATTCTTTTTGTGTTACGACTTCTTTTTCAAACTGACCAATTTTTAAATCTTTAGTATGCGCCAATCCCATCACTTTCCATTTAGTTAAACTTTCAGGAACAGTAAATTTAATTACAGTTTCACCTTTCTCGTTTGTTTGAAGAGTGGGGAAGAAGAAAGCAGTTTCATTAAAATTGCTGCGCGCTTTTATACCTGACAATTCATCACCTTTTCCTTTACCTCCTCCTATGTTGTTCTCCTTTGAAACTGTTTGGCCTGATTTCGCATCTGCATCAACTAAAGGCGTTTGATAACTAACAATTTCGGTCTCTTCTTTTGATTCCTTATTTTTGTCTTTCGATTTTTCTGCATGAGCCATTGCCTTTTTAGGAGCAGATTTGGTTGTTACTTCATCCATTGCAACATTACCTGAAGCTTCAGTTACGGGATATGCCCCGTCATAATCGCTTTTGCCTCTGTAATAATAATTGCTGTAAAAATAAACTCCAAAATAATCGAGATAATCATAATAACGCGAAGGAACAGAAGTATAATTACTTCCTAAATTATTGAACTCGGTTGATTGAGTTTGTTGTCCGATACCCGACGACCAATTTAATCTTGCATAATAAGTATTGTAAACGTTAAAATACCAGTTGTTCGAAGCGAATGCATCTAAAGAAGCATCATACATAGAAGCCATTAATTCTGCCGCAGCCTTATCGCCTTTTTTATCTTTAATTATTAATCTCCACTCTTCTTCTTGTCCCGGCAATAGTTTATTTCTAAATGTTTGAAATTCAATATCCAATTCTTTATTAGTAAAAGGAACAGTAACCACATTACTGTGATGATAGAAGCGGTTATTTTTTATGAATGTAGTATGAAAAGCAAAATTACCGCGGTAAATTTCTTCAACCTGCAATTCATTCGGTTTCATTGAACCGGTCATCGTTTTTGTCACCAAAGCTTTTCCCTGATGTTCCAATTCAAACATGTAGTTTGTGTTTGGATAAGCGGATTGCAAAATGTACGAAATTTTTTCTCCCGGTTCTGCTTTTGTTTTCGGGAAGTAAAACCAATCAGGAGTTTGTTCCGGGATCATATCTGAATTCGGATCGAACAAAGTAAAATAATTAAATGCTTTTACTTCTTCACCAAACTTATCTTTGCAAATAGCTTCAATAACATATATTCCCGGTTTCTGATTTTTTAATTCGGCCGCTAGATCGTATTCTGTTTTTGTTCCGGTGTCAAATGTTTTTTCTAAAACTTTATTTTCTTTTCCCCATTTGTATTTATTCAATTCATCTGCATACAGATCGGTTGGAAAAGTTTTATAATATTCTTCTTTATTTAAAGTTTGTCTATCAGGCTGCGGCCACAAACGATTTCTAAAAACTTTTTCCGGCTGTTTTAATTTATAAACTGTAAAATTTCCTTTCGTTGCTTCAGCAACTCCATTTAAATTATATGTAGTTACATTAAATGATTTAATAATTGTTTGATCAATGATATCATCACCGCCAATATTTAATTTTATAGCTTGATAACCAACAGTCGCGTAAGCTTGTGTGCTGTGTGTTTCACCATTAATATCTATAACGTCAGCCATTACTTTGTATAAATAAGTAGCCTGACTTTCCTTTGCAACACTCTCATCAGGCAAAGCTTTAAATTTAATACTATAAGCGCCTGTGTCATTTGTTACAGTTTCTCCATTGGTAATTTCAACTTCAGAGCCTGAATTATAATAGGAGCGGTACCACCACCACCAATAAGGATAATTAATTTGACGAACCACACGGTAACTTACTTTTGCGCCATCAATAACATTTCCTGCGTAAGCTTTTGCAATTCCCGTTACAATTATCTCATCATTTATTTTATAAGAACCTTTTACAGGATTAAAATTGGTTTCGAATTTCGGACGTTTATAATCTTCAACCGAAAAATATGCAGTTCCATAATTATCGGTGATCCGCATTTGTCCGTTTAAAACACCTTGTGGCGCAATGAACGAACCGCTTACTGTTCCAAATTCGTTTGTAGTTAGATCTTGCGAAGCTATTTTCTGATAGTTCATATCGTAAAAAGTTACTGTGACAGGATAATTTATTTTTATTTTATAGTTGTCATTGTTCTTGCCTTCTAAAACTATTGATTTAAAATAAACCGTTTGTCCCGGCCTGTAAATGGCTCTGTCGGTAAAAATAAAAGAACGTACTTGAACGTAATTATTGTCATAAGGTTTGTAAGTGTAATAACTGTTATTATTAAAGTAAGAATCGTTACCATTAATTAATTCTACAAAAAACGAACGGTCCTCATCTTTATCAGAATGGATATTAAAAAAACCTTTGTCATCAGTTTTTAAACTTTCTCCTTTTTTTACTTCGTATTCGCGCGTTACATAACTGTATTTTTCGTGCCACACTTGTACGTTAATTGATTTTAGCGGATCACCGGTTTGTCTGTTCACAGCGTAAAAATCATATGAGCCATCTTCTTTGCGGCGCTCAATGGTTGTAATATCAGAAGCGATGACTTGTGCATAAGAAGTTAAATTGCTGTTATATTTAAAATCGGGAGTTAAGGAAGAAATAATTATATAATAACCGGCAGGCAGATCAGGAACTTTTATTTCTAAATTATGACTTTGGTAATCGCCGTCATTGGGAATTTCCTGCTCAAATGTTTTTACGGTCGGCATACCATTTAGTTTAGCATATAATTTTTCGCTATAAAGATTTCTGAAAATTTTACGTAATTCAAGATGCGATGTTTTTACAATTTTAAAATAAAGTTTGTTGATGTTAGATGTTGTTATTAAAGCGCGTAACGGCTTATTGGGTTCGTTCACTTCTTCAACAACAAGATTTACACTTTTCGCTTCGATGGAAGCAATTAAGTTCTGACATTCTTTTGCGCCGTATGATTCAGGATATTTTTTAATTGCTCCTTCACAAATTTCTTTGGCAGTTTTTTTGTACCATTTGTAATTGTCGCCTTCTAATGGTTTGTATTGAGGTGCTTTTTGTAAATGCCAATTCGCCATCCGGTAATCTATTTCGGTTACGCGTTGGCTTGAAGAAAATTTGTTTTGCAAACCTTTAAGCGAATTAAAATATAAAGTATCTTTTTTTGCGTTTTGAGAATTTGCAAGCACATAATCCAGTCGTAACAGCTCCACATCAATTAATGCGTCAGGGTTCGCATCGTTTTGATGAAAACGGATTACATCCTGCATTAACTTCAATGCATAATATTTTGTTTCTAAGCTATCAGAGGGATTTGTAATAGCTGCATTTACAAATTCAGGATACGCTTTTAAATAAATATCATCGTTAACCGTAAAACGATTTGCAGGACGAGTGATATCCGGTTCTTGTCCCATAAAAAATGCTAATGCACGGTGTGCTAAAAAATCATAGAGTGTTGGCCGCCATTTTCTACATTCTGTTGTGCCATTTACAATAATGTCATCATAAATATCAACTTTAGTTCGTTTAAGACTATCGGTTTTATCTAAAGATGCTTTGTAATTTTTTATGGTTGCATCAGTAATAGTTTTCAGATCCCAGGTAGTGATATCATCATTTTTAAAATTAACAGTTGCGCTTCGTTCATAAAATTTCCAGCGGTTGTTTTGAAAATATTGCCAGTACGCATCGGCTAAAATACTTTGTAAAACAGGCTTTACCGGATATTTTGCTTCGTTCGTTTCATCGCGTAATTTGATAATGGATTTTTCTAAAGAAAATTCTTCCTTGTAAGCTTCAAATTTCATGCGGTGTAAAACAGCTTTTACAAATTGTGCTGCATTATTATCTGCTTTTGCTTTGGTGTAAATTACTTCCACAACTTTTAAAGCAGATTCGGTTAAGCCTTTATTGCTGCAACTGTCAACGCGCTTCCAAAGTTTTTCGTAACTATCTCCTTTGTTTATAATGAAATCAAGCGGCTTCGTAAAAAAGTTACTGAAAAACCCCATCGAAATGATTGCACTTGCGATGCACATCAATAAAACGGTATATAATTTTTTGAAAATCATAATGTTGTTTTTATGCTATTTAGATGTCAGAAGCACTAAGATTCCATAAAAAAACAGAAAAATTTACGGTTTATTGTATTTTCCTGTCAAATAGAGCGTTATTTCTTAAAATTTGACATAAAATTCAATCAAATATTTAGATTAAACTATGGTAAAATGAGCAAAAAAATCACGAAATTTATAGCTTAAACAAATTATGGAAGCAATTATTGACCTGTTGAAAATTATTTTGCCTGCCGCCGCTGTTTTTTTAGCCGCTTTTTTTTTAGTGCAAAGATTTTTGAAGAATGATCAGGCTCGCCGCGACCATGAACTTAAAAAAGCAAGTTTAAATTTAACTACTCCGCAAAAAATTCAGGCCTACGAGCGTGTTGTTATTTATTTAGAAAGAATCAATCCGAATAATTTAGTGGTGCGTGTTAATAAGAATGGGATGACATGCAGACAACTGCATCAGGAATTAGTAAGTACGATTAAGGCTGAGTACGAACATAATATTTCACAGCAGATATTTGTATCGCACAATACATGGGAGCTTGTCAAAACTTCAAAGGAAGAAATAATTAAATTGATAAATATTTCGGCGACAAAAGTACCTTATGATGCACCAAGCAACGAGTTAGCCATGATGATCTTAAACATCGTGGCGAATGTCGACAAAAAAATGCCGAATGAAATCGCATTGGAGTACACTAAAAAAGAAATAGCAAAAATATTTTAATTAAGCATTCTTCATTTAAGAAGAACGTAGATCATGGAAAAACTTTTCTCAGAATTTACAGGCGTTACTTCCGCCCAATGGAAAGAACAAATAATTAAAGATTTAAAGGGAATAGATTTTAATCAATTGGTTAGTAAAAGCCACAACGGTTTTGATATAAATCCATTTTATACCTATGAAGATCTAAAAGAAAAAAAAGAACCGCTTTTTACCAATAGCGACTGGGATATTTGCGAGCAAATAATGGTATGGGATGAAAAAGAAGCGAACCATCGTGCACTAAAAGCATTGGAAGGCGGAGCGAGCGGACTATCTTTTTTCATCAACAAAAAAATTAATACTTCAGCATTACTGAAAGATATTTCTTTAAAACACATTTACTCTCAATTCAACATCACCAATGATGCACTTCACGTTCTGGAAGACCTAAAAGAACATTATGGAAAAGTAAACGAGCATGATGGAAAAATAAAATGTTTTGTCAATCTCGATCCCTTGCATTTGTTTGCATTTTATGGTGAGTGGCATGATGATGAAACAAAAGATTTATCGGTGCTAAACAAATTGCAGCACATTCCGGTAAATGTCGGTTTATATGAAGACGCAGGAGCAAGTACGGTAAACGAATTAGCGATCGGGCTAGCACATGTAAACGAATATTTTAATTACTTGTCGGAACAAAATAATTTAAAAGATAGATCTCTGCATTGTTCTTTTTCCGTCGCGCCTGATTTTTTTACAGAGATCGCGAAATTCCGCGCTTTCAGAAAACTAATTGCTTTGCTTCAGGAACAATACAAAACAAACTTCCCGATCCATATTCACGCGCAAACGACAATGGCCGACAAAAGCAGTTTGGATATTTACAATAATATGCTGCGTACAACAACTGAGGCAATGAGTGCCGTCATAGGCGGAGCAAATAGTTTAAGTGTTTTGCCATTTAATGAAGGTTTTGAAAAAACAAGTGATTTTAGTTCGAGGATTTCCCGTAATCAACAACATATTTTAAAAGATGAAAGTTATTTAAATAAAGTTGCTGATATTTCAGCAGGCTCATATTATATCGAATCTATCACAGATTCCATTGCCGAAAAATCCTGGGAACAATTTAAAGTGATTGAGAGCAAAGGCGGATTTATTGCCTGTCTGAAAAATAATTTCATTCAGGGTCTGATTGCGCAAGGCGCGAATGAACTACAAAAAGAATTTAAAGAAGGGAAATTAATTTTGGTAGGCGTAAATAAGTATGAGAATCCGGAGGATTCAGTTCGGAGTAAAGAGTTCGGAGACGTTAGCAAATCAGAACGAAAGCCAGACATAAAGTCAATAAAACCTATTAGGTTAGCAATACTAATTGAAAATCAGAAAACCTCTCCTAACTCTGAACTCTTTACTCCGAACTAAAGCCATGCGGAAAGATTTTTTAAATATTAAATATAAAAGCTTAGTTCTCCCAACTCCGAATTCTCAACTCCCAACTTTCACCACTTCCGAACAGATTGACTTAAAACCAATTTACACTTCTGAAGACACAAAACAATTCGAACATTTAAATTTTGGGGCGGGTATAGTTCCTTTTTTACGCGGACCATATTCCAGTATGTATGCTCAAAACCCATGGACCATTCGACAATATGCCGGATTTAGTACCGCAGAAGAAAGCAATGCTTTTTATAGGAGAAATTTAGCAGGAGGGCAAAAAGGTTTATCAGTTGCGTTTGATCTGGCAACTCATCGTGGTTATGACAGCGATCACGAACGTGTTGAAGGAGATGTTGGCAAGGCGGGTGTTGCAATTGATTCCATTTTGGATATGAAAATTTTGTTTGATCAGATTCCTTTAGATCAGATGAGTGTATCCATGACTATGAACGGAGCGGTTTTACCGGTACTTGCATTTTACATTGTTGCCGCAGAGGAACAGGGCGTTAGCATGGAAAAATTAAGCGGCACTATTCAGAATGATATTTTAAAAGAGTTCATGGTACGTAACACTTATATTTATCCGCCGGCAGCTTCGATGAAAATTGTTGCGGATATTTTTAAGTTTACTTCGCAAAACATGCCGAAGTTTAATTCAATATCTATAAGCGGTTATCATATGCAGGAAGCCGGTGCTACTGCAGACATTGAACTAGCCTACACTTTAGCCGATGGATTAGAATATTTACGCACCGGTGTAAATTCGGGTTTAGACATTGATGCGTTTGCGCCGCGCTTATCTTTTTTCTGGGGCATTGGCATGAATCATTTTATGGAAATTGCAAAAATGCGGGCTGCACGTATGTTGTGGGCGAAAATGGTGAAGCAATTTAATCCTAAGTCCGCAAAATCGTTAGCATTGCGTGTTCATTGCCAAACAAGCGGATGGAGTTTAACCGAACAAGATCCTTATAACAATGTTGCACGTACTTGCGTTGAAGCACTTGCTGCTGCAATGGGAGGAACACAAAGTTTACACACCAATGCATTAGATGAAGCAATTGCTTTGCCAACAGATTTTAGCGCCCGTATCGCACGGAACACACAACTATTTTTACAACAGGAAACTAATATTTGTAAAGTTGTAGATCCATGGGGAGGTTCTTATTATATTGAGAGTTTAACTCACGAAATTGCAAACAAAGCGTGGACTTTAATTCAGGAAGTTGAAGAATTAGGCGGAATGGCAAAAGCCATTGAAACCGGAATTCCAAAAATGCGCATTGAAGAAGCTGCTGCCAGAAAACAAGCGCGCATTGATAGCGGAAAAGATATTATTGTTGGGGTGAATGCTTTTATAACAAATGAAAAAACAGAAATTGAAGTCAGAGATGTTGATAATACAAAAGTCCGCAACCAACAATTAGAACGATTAAAAAAACTAAGAACTGAAAGAAAAAGTGAAGAAGTAAAAAAAGCTTTAAGCGATTTGACCGAAGCTGCTAAAACAGGAAACGGAAATTTATTAGACTTAGCAATTAAAGCTGCACGTGTGAGAGCATCTTTAGGTGAAATATCATTGGCATTAGAAACTGTATTCGG
>DATMPR010000413.1:0-2238 GCA_035567575.1 Bacteroidia bacterium | reverse complement strand
ACCGCTGTATTCTTTATCAAAAAAATTAAAATCCTGTTTTACTTTAATTTTATCACTCAGATCATCGAGCAGCAAATTGTTTGTCTTTATTTTAGTGATCCCAAAAATTGAAAGCACAACAAGTACCGCAGTAATACCAATGATCGTTTTCTGATTCCTGAAGATCCAGAACAAACCTTTGCGCATGATGTTGTAAGTATTGTTATCGTGACTATGAACGGAAACCAATCTTTTAGGCGTAAAAAAATAGAGAAGGGCAGGTAATAAAGTGTAGGTTAAAATAAAAGCAATTATAATTCCCAGCGAAACATAAATACCAAAATCACGAATTGGGGCGATGCTCGAAAACAAAAGTGATAAAAAACTAACAACCGTAGTTATTAAGGTTAAAAAAGTGGGAAAACCAACTTCTTTTAAAATGAGCGGATAAATTAAACTGCGTTCAGTACCTTTTGCCAGTTCTTCAAAATACTTTGAGAAAAAGTGTACAACATCACTCATGCCTGCAATAAAGATCATGGTGGGCAGCATGGAACTCATTATGTCGATCGATTTTCCCATCATCGCCATTAAACCTAATGTCCAGAAAATAGAAATTAATACAATTGAGATAGGAACAATTACACCATATAGACTTCTGAATGAAAGCCACAAAAATATAATGACCAATACGAACGCGATACTTAAAAAATATAAAAATTCACTCTGTAATAATTTTAAATAAGCATCCTGCGCAAAGATCCGTCCAACATAATGAATGCCGTCAAATTTATACTTATTGATGGAGCGTACAATTCCGTGAGCAAGTGTATCGCATTTTGCTTTGCTTAAGCCATCAAATGTTTTAATGTAAATAGTTAATGACTTTGCATTTTTAGGAAAGAAAGAACCGATCAGCTCGCCCGATCCGTAAATGTGCGTGCTGTCATCCTTATATAGTTCCGGATCATCATAATGCAAAACTCTGGTTTGCATTGGAGTTAAACCCCCGAGTGATAAAAATTTTAAATTGGTGGGAGAAATAACTTTTGCAACGTAATTTAATTTAGCGCAATCGTTAGTAAGTGAATTTATTTTTTCAAGAAAATCTTTTTTAAAAATGCCTTCCTTGTTTTCCAGGGCAATTAAAACAAACTCATTATCGTATTCAAATTTATCGCGGAAGATATTGTAAACTTCCATTTCATTATCTTCATTTGGAAAAAAATCCTCGAAATTGTAATTGAACTTAAGGTCTTTTATTTTAAACCCACATAAAACAGAAAAACCAATTACAAAAGTAAGGACAATTAAATTATATGTTTTTTGCTTTTTGATTATGTAAAGATAAGATTAAAATAAAATTGCCATCCCGATGGCTATCGGGACTCAAAAGCACAAAATCCCGCTAAATGCTACCTGAATATAAATACAAAGCACTAAATCTCACTATAGTTTTGTGGGATTTAGTGCCTTGGTGTTTTTGTGGCTATTGTTATAAACCGGATGTCCCTGACAAAACGCTAATGTCTGTCCCATCAGAATTAACTTCCGGGGTAAGCGCAATTACAGGAACTTTTGAATGATGTATGACTTGTTGTGAGTAAGGACCTAAGAAAAATCCGCTTATTTCAGCTTCCTGATCGGTCATGATCACTATTAGATCCGCCTTCACTTTATCTGCATGTTTGATAGTGGCATCCGCGCGGTTCTTAGCATCCAAAATTGTTTCGATTGTACAGTTAACAGATTTTTCAGCAGCAATTTTTTTGATCTGACTCATCACAACATCCATACCGCTTTTTTCATTTGCGTCATTCTTACCCAATAAACCAACAACATGTAAATGCGCGCTGAAAATTTTAGCTAATTCAATTGTGTAATTTACTTTTTGACGGCTATGTCCTGAAGTATCAATTGGCATCAAAATATTTGAGTAACCAAACTTGGCTGCTTTTTCACTCATAGTCATAACAGCACAATTACTTTTTGTAATTACTTTCAAAGTGTTGCTGCCAATAACTAATTCTTCGAGCGGTGAGTATCCATGAGTTCCCATCACGATCATATCAGCACCAATTTCTTTTGAGGTATTTATAATTTCTCTAGTTGGATTTCCTAAACTCACCATGGTATTAACCGAAATACCATGCTCGCTGCGGATGCTGTCAGCTAATTGGTTTAATTTATCACTCGCACTTTTTTCGTATTGAGCGGGATCTTCAAGATACATCGGTTGTTCAAGAACCGCGTAATGTT
>DATMPR010000412.1:0-5597 GCA_035567575.1 Bacteroidia bacterium | reverse complement strand
TTCCATTAAAGAAGCGCGGTTCATTTTAATAAAAGCATTACAGCCTTCGCTTTGCGGATCGTTTGTGCGCCCGGGAAAAGCAAAAACATCTTTGTTATAAGAGTTAGCAATTGTCGCGGTAATTAAACTGCCGCCGTCGCGTTTACTTTCCACAACAACAAGCGCATCGCACATGCCTGCAACAATTCTGTTTCTCTTTGGAAAATTGACTGCATCAGGATTTGTTCCGCTTCTGAAATCTGTTAGTATCCCGCCTTTTTTTTGCATTTTCATGGCAACACCTTCGTGCGCTTGCGGATAAATTCTATCTAAACCATGCGCCACAACACCAACCGTATCCAGATCATTCTCCAATGATTTTTTATGCGCGAGAACATCAATTCCATAAGCTAAACCACTTACAACTAAAATGCCCGAACCTTTTAATTCATTAATAAATTTTTCGGCTTGTTCTATTCCGTATTCTGATGGCAGTCGTGTGCCAACAACAGCGATAATTTTTTCGGCATTTAAATTTGCATTGCCTCTGTAATAAAGTAAAACCGGACTATCGTTACAAAATTTTAAACGCTGCGGATAATTTTCATCAGTATAAAATAATGGCGTGATATTATTTTCTTCAACGAAACGAACTTCCTTTTCTGCTTCTTTTAAAATATTTTTTCCGTTAATTACTAAATTAGCAACGTGTTCACCAACACCGGGAATTTTTAGGAAATCAGATTTTTGCGCCTCAAAAACAGCTTTTGCAGTTCCGCAATTCGTTAATAAATTCTTAGCATGACCATCGCCAATTCCATTAATAAGCGTTAATCCAATTTGATACAATAATTCGTCGGATTGCATTTGTTTTAAAAATATTCTTTTATATATTGTGCTTTGTTATTTAAAACCCGGGATGCACAAAATTACAATACTTTTTACATTTTGTTTTATTCTGTTAAAAATTAATTTTTACGGGCAGGATAATGGCTTTGTAAAAGGGGAGATAAAAGATAAAAATGGTGATCTGCCGGGCGTGGTTATTTCTATAGATTCAAAAACGGGAACCACGAGTGACATTAATGGCCATTTTCTTCTAAAGGCACCTGCCGGAACTTATACTTTAGATTGTTCCATGATAGGTTATAAAAATCAAAAACAGACCATTACAATTGTTGCAGGCGACACTTTAAAATTAAATTTTAAGTTAAGTGATGCCAACACTATGCTGGAAGAGGTTGTTGTTTCGGCCGGAAAGTTTGAACAAAAATTATCGGATGTTACAGTGAGCATGGATGTAATAAAACCTCAAATTATTGAAAACAAAAACACAACCTCTTTAGATATTATCATGAATCAGGTTTCAGGAGTTACTGTTAATGACGGACAGGCCAGCATTCGCGGCGGAAGTGGTTTTGCTTATGGGGCAGGAAGCCGTGTTTTAATGATGGTTGATGAAATGCCAATGATAAGCGCTGATGCAGGAGATGTAAAATGGAATTATTTGCCATTAGAAAATTTAGAACAAGTTGAAGTTATCAAAGGCGCATCATCAGCTTTATTTGGTTCGTCGGCATTAAACGGCGTTATTAATTTACGTACCGCTTATGCAAAAGATATACCTGCAACATCAGTAACAATGTTTGCCAGTGTTTACGATGCACCAAAATACCAATACAAATGGTGGAGCGGCTCTAGTCAGCAGCAACAAGGTATCAATGTTTCTCACTCTCAAAAAATAGGAAATTTAGATTTTGTTTTTGGCGGACATATTTTTGATGATGGCGGTTACAGAGGCGGAATTGTTAGTCAAACAGTAGGCGTTGGAACAAATACAGTTGCCGAGCATGTTTTAAAACACGAAAATGAAAACCGTACGCGCTTTAATATAAATCTGAGATATAATTTTAAAAAAATTACCGGCTTATCAATTGGCGTGAATACAAATTTCATGGATGTAAAAGGCGGATTATTCTTTTTATGGAAAAACGCGGACAGCGCTTATGTACCAAATGATATACAAGCGTATAAGAACAGAAGATGTAATATTGATCCGTTTATAACTTATTATTTTGGCGATGGAAATAAACTGAGTTACAGAAACCGTTATTTCATAACGATAAATACTAACGATAAAAACCAGGAAGCTACATCTGTGTTAAGATACAACGACCTGCAGTATCAGAAAAAATTTAAAAATAATTTTACAATTACAACGGGACTTGTATACATGACCACACAAATTTATTCTGATTCACTTTATGGCAGACATACTGGAAAAAATTACGCCGGTTATTTGCAGCTCGACAAAAAAGTAAAAAAATTAACTATGTCACTGGGGCTTCGTGCTGAACGTTATGAAGTAGATACAGCTTACACCAGGGGCTATTTAAAACTTGGTAAAAAGGAAATAAAAAATTTACCGGTTCAGCCAGTGTTTCGCGCAGGAGTAAATTATCAGTTGTTTGATTACACTTTCATTCGTGCTTCTTACGGACAAGGTTACCGTTTTCCGAGCGTGGCCGAAAAATTTATCAGCACAAATGTTGGCTCTCTGAAAATTTATCCAAATCAATCTTTACAGCCCGAGAGAGGCTGGAGCGCAGAGTTAGGAATTAAACAAGGATTTAAAATTTCAAAATTCAATGGTTTTATAGATGTTGCCGGTTTTTGGACCGAGTATGTAAACATGGTTGAATTTGTTTTTGATTTTTATGTGCCTGATGATAAAAAACCGCCATCAGGACAGCCACTGCCTTTATTCGACGCACTGAAATACGCAGGATTTAAATCGCGCAATTTAGGCCGCGCACAAATTAAAGGAGTTGAAGTTACATTATCAGGCACAGGTAAAATCGGACCAATTGGTGTTTCTGTATTTTCAGGTTACACATTTATTGATCCGATCAATCCGGATTATAATCCAACTAAAGACACACTTGGATTACCATATTTAAATGTTTTAAAATACCGCAACCGTCATTTATTTAAAAACGATATTCAATTCGATTATAAATTTTTGTCGATCGGTTACAGCGTGCGTTATCAGAGTTTTATGGAAAACATTGACAGGAAATTTACCGAAAGCATTTTGCATGATGTTGACCCGAATTTTGATCTGATCCCTTCAACGTATGTTCTACCCGGACTAAAAGAATACCGAGAAAAAAACAGGCCGGGGTCATGGGTACATGATGTGCGGATCAGTTTTCAGATCTCAAAGTGGGTTAAGCTTTCGTATATCGTAAGCAATTTGTTTAATGAGGAATATAGTTCCCGTCCGGGAGATGTTCGTCCGCCGCGCATGCAAACAGTTCAATTAAAAGTAAACGTTAATTACAAAACTAAAAAGCAAACTCCTTAAAAGGATTCCAACGTTTATCATCGTGTTTTAATAGAAAAAAAGACCTAACTGAAAAATTAGCTTCAAAAATTTTAGATTGGTATTCCTTAAACGCTAAATAAAAATTTTCTTTTTTTAGATCACGGAAGGCAATGGTAAGATGAGGATGAAACCCTCTTTTGTCTTCGTACTGATTAAAAATATTTAAATTGCTTTTAATATGGAATACCAGTTCCTTTTGCAGGGAAGAAAGCGTTTCGTTTTTCACAACATCAATAAAAATAACTTTTGGCTCAAAGCATCCGAAATTTTTTAAGCGAATATCAAATGAGGGAGAAAATTTAAATTCAGAAAGCTTTTGAATTAAACTTTCTTCTTTTTCTATCTTCATTTCAAAAGGCATGTGCAGCGTGATGTGCGAAGGCGAACGCAGCGCGCTTTTGTTATCATACTTTTGCGAAACTTCTAATTTAATTTTTTCTGTTTCTGAAAAAACTGGTTCAGGAGGAATGAGAGCTATAAAGTATTTAATGAGGGACATTTAGTTACATTATATCTTTTTATTTCAATTGATTACATGTTCAATTATTCTTTCTTCAAACACAAACACCCATTACTAAAATATCATCAATTTGTTCCAGATTGCCCCTCCACGATTCAAAAGCAGAGAATAATTTTTCTCTTTGTTCATTTGGTGATAACTCATGTATGGTTACCAGAAATTTCTTTAGCGAATTGTATTTGAATTTTTTTCCTTTCGGTCCACCAAACTGGTCGGCATATCCGTCGGAATATAAATAAACGCAATCGCCTTTTTGTAATTGTAAAGTGTGATTAGTGTAATTATCAGCAACACCATCAAGATTGCTTCCTATGGGAAATTTATCTGCTTTTATTTCCAATAAATGTTCTTCAAAGAAAACTTCAAACTTGTTTTGCAATTTGTAAGTTGAAGAAATATTTTTCCGTACTACCCATAAATTATTAAAAGCGCCTGCATATTGTAATTCTAATGTTTTCGGATTGAATGAACAAAGTGAAAGATCCATGCCATCTTTTATACTATCGGTATCGCCGCTTTGCCGTAGTGTATCTGTTACACCTGTATCAAGGTGTTTTAAAATTTCTGATGGCGTGGTAAGTCCTTTTTCTTTTACGGCTTGGTTTAATAAATTTAATCCCACAACACTCATCATAGCGCCCGGCACACCATGACCGGTACAATCAACTGCCGCAAACAATACCATTCCGTTTTTTTCTTCCATCCAATAAAAATCGCCGCTCACTACATCTTTTGGTTTATACATTACAAAAGCAGTTGGCAATAATCTTTTTACCATTTTATCGGGAGGGAGAATGGCCAGCTGAATTCGTTTAGCGTAGTTTATACTATCTGTAATTTCTTTTTTCTGATGAACGATCTCATTATTTTGATGCTGTAATAATTTATTAGCTTGCTGCCGGTTTTTATTTTGTTTAAACAACACAACCGCTATAATGATAACAAATAAAATTCCTCCAAATGCAACAATTAACCAAATTTGAGATTGTTTTGCTTTTAGATCATTAATTTCTTTTTCTGCTCCAAGTCGCTTTAATTCTTCTTCTTTCTTTCCTGTTTCGTATTTCACTTCCATTTCGCTCAGCGCTTCAACTGAGCGCATTTGGTTTAAAGTATCTTTTAATTCCAGGCATTTTGAATATAATTCAGCCGCTTCCTCAGTATTACCCAAATTATAAAGTGCAATTGCCTTTGAACGTTTTATGTCAATTAAAAGTTCAAGGTTGTCAAACTTATAATTTCCTGCTTGCATCAAATATTTCAATGCGGTTTTATAATCTTTAATTTTATTATAGAAGGCGCCAAGATTATATAAATTGCCCGCAAGACCCGTTAAATCATTTACCGCAGTTTTAATTCTGATAACTGTGTCGGTATATTTAGTTATTGAATCTTTTATTTCTTTATCAATATAGTTTGAAAGCATAACGCCATAAACATTAGAAATAAAATATTGATTAGTTTCTTTATCCAGAGTTGGATTTTTTAATACCTTATAACAATAATAATTAGAAGAATCTATTTTATGCAAACAATTAAAAATAATAGCAATATTGCTTTCAATCAATATAAGTTTATATTCAATTCCGCTTGATGCACATAATTTAGCTGCTTCTTCATAAGTTTTCAATGCCAGATCATAACGCTCATTATCTTTATAAACATTACCAATAGCGTTTATACTTTCAATAACTTTTTTTGTATCTTTTA
>DATMPR010000411.1:0-13223 GCA_035567575.1 Bacteroidia bacterium | reverse complement strand
CGGCTCTTATTATGTTTCTGCTCTTACTAATCGCATTGCTTCTTCAGCTAATGTTGAATTTCATGCACGCATTGTTGCACAAAAATATTTACAGCGCGAGTTGATCCGCATCGGTACCGAAACGATTAAAACTGCTTATGAAGACAGTACCGATGTATTTGAATTATTAGACCACACCACTAAAAATATTTTTGAGATACTTGATTCTAACGTGCGCAAGCAGCATGATAAGATGAGTACTTTAATTGCAAAAGCCATTCAGGAAATTGATGCCGCTGCAAATCAAAAAGACGGTTTACTTGGTGTGCCTTCAGGTTTTACAGCATTAGACCGAATTACCGGCGGTTGGCAAAAATCCGACCTGTTAATTCTTGCTGCCCGGCCAGGTATGGGTAAAACAGCTTTCGTTGTTACCATGGCTAAGAACGCAGCCGTTGAATTTAATAAACCTGTTGCCATTTTCTCATTGGAGATGTCTTCCATTCAATTAGTAAAACGGTTAATTTCAAGTGAAACTGAATTATCACAAGACAAAATTTTAAAAGGAAATTTAGAACCATACGAATACCAACAGTTAAACGAGCGCATAAAAAAATTATCTACTGCACCTTTGTTCATTGACGATACGCCTGCTCTTACTATTTTTGAATTACGCGCAAAAGCCAGACGTTTGAAGGAAAATCAAAAAGTGGAATTGATCATTATTGATTATTTACAATTAATGAGCGGTGGTAACGACGGAAAAGGAAACCGCGAACAAGAGATCAGTCAGATCTCACGCGGTTTAAAAAGTTTATCGAAAGAACTTGAAATTCCTATCATTGCACTTTCTCAATTAAGTCGTCAGGTTGAAAACCGTCCCGGCGGAAGCAAACGCCCGCAATTAAGTGATTTACGTGAATCCGGTGCAATTGAGCAGGACGCGGATATGGTAATGTTCATTTACCGCCCTGAATATTATGGTTTGGAATTTGATGAAGAAAACAATCCTACCAAAGGAGTTGCTGAAGTTATTATTGCAAAGAACAGGCATGGTGCTTTAGAAACTGTGAAGCTCCGTTTTATTGGTCAGTACGCAAAATTTGTTGATCTGGATTATAACGATGATAATATTTATCAGGGTAATCAAACAAAATCACTGGAACAGAATAACGATTTCCTAAGTAATCCGGGAACAAAAACTATACAATCTAAAAACTGGGATAAAATTGATGAAAGCAGCGGCGATATAATAAAACGCAACGATATTGAAGATATTAATGATGCGTTTTGATTTTTTCTCCCAATGAAATAATACTATTTTTGCTCAATGGAAAACATAAATAACAGTTACAAAAAATTATTAGAAGGCAATAAACTATTTGCTTCATCAAAACAATTTGAGGATAAGGAGTATTTTAAAAAACTTTCGTATGGACAAACACCTGATTATTTATGGATAGGATGCAGCGACAGCCGCGTGCCTGCCAATGAAATTACGAGCACAAAAAGCGGCGAAATATTTGTACACCGTAATGTTGCCAATCTGGTTGTTCATACCGATATGAATTTATTAAGCGTTCTGGAATTCGCTATAAATAATTTAAAAATAAAACACATTATTGTATGCGGGCATTATGGCTGCGGCGGAATTCAGGCTGCTTTGAGTAATGATCTGCATGGCTTTGTAGATAATTGGTTATGCAATGTAAAAGATGTTTATACAAAATACGAAAAAGAACTTTCCTCAATTAAAGAACTCGATAAACGCGAAGACCGTCTTACAGAATTAAATGTAATTGAACAAGTACGCAACGTTGCAAAAACTACAGTGGTTCAGCAAGCATGGAAAATAAGGCCTTTACACATTCACGGTTGGGTCTATGGAATTAATAATGGTTTGATCACTGATTTATGTGTTATCCACGATGATCAGGAAAGCATTGAAGAAATTTATAGATTTAAAGTTTAAAATATCCTCCCTATTTCTGAGCTAAATAGTATAGTTTTTAAATCGGTCATTTTAGCGTATCTTTGCGTAAATATTTTTTAGAATGATTACCGGGATGCAAACGACCACAAAAAGTCAATATTTAATAGATCTGGAAGAAAAATATGGTGCACATAATTACCATCCGCTTCCTGTTGTTTTAGAACGCGGTGAAGGTGTTTTTGTGTGGGATGTTGAGGGTAAGAAATATTATGATTTTTTAGCGGCTTACAGTGCAGTTAATCAAGGACACAATCATCCAAAGATCACAAAAGCTTTAGTTGATCAGGCTCAAAAATTAGCGCTTACATCACGTGCTTTCCACAATAATGTTTTAGGGGAATACGAAAAATTCATAACCGGCCTTTTTGGTTACGATAAAGTATTACCAATGAATACCGGTGCCGAAGGAGTTGAAACTGCTATGAAATTGGCACGCCGCTGGGGTTATGATAAAAAGAAAGTAACCACAAATTCGGCAAAAATTATTGTTTGTGAAAATAATTTTCATGGCCGTACGATTAGTATTATTTCTGCGAGCACTGATCCTGATTCTTACGGGAATTTCGGTCCGTTTACCCCTGGTTATCTAAAAATTCCATTTAATAATATCAGCGCTTTGGCAGACGCTTTAAAAGATAAAAACGTTGTTGGATTTTTAGTTGAACCTATTCAAGGCGAAGCCGGTGTTATAGTGCCGGATGAAGGCTATTTAAAAACCTGTTTTGAAATGTGTAAAGCTGCCAATGTTTTATTTATTGCGGATGAAATTCAAACAGGTATTGCCCGCACAGGAAAAATGCTGGCTTGCGATCATGAAAACGTAAGGCCGGATATTTTAATTTTAGGAAAAGCTTTAAGTGGTGGTATGTACCCCGTTTCCGCAGTTTTAACTGACGATGAAATTATGCTTTGTGTAAAACCCGGTCAGCACGGCTCAACTTATGGCGGAAATCCATTAGGCTGCAAAGTGGCCATAGCTGCTTTAAATGTTGTGCTGGATGAAAAATTAGCTGAGAACTCTGAAATTCTTGGCGAAATTTTACGAAAAGAATTAAGAAGCATTAAGTCGGATATTGTTACAATAGTACGTGGTAAAGGTTTATTTAATGCCATTGTTATTGAAGAAAAAAATGGAAAAACCGCTTGGGATGTATGTATAAAATTGGCCGAAAACGGCCTCTTAGCTAAGCCAACTCATGGCGATATAATACGTTTTGCGCCCCCTTTGGTAATCAATAAGGAGCAAATATTAGATTGTGCCCGCATCATCAAGGAAACAATAGAAACTTTTTAGCCGTTTTAGCTGTTAATTGATGTTAAACCCTTCATTACTTTATTAATAATTTGATTTAATCCTATTTAAGATATAAATTCGTACTGTGAAAATTAACAAACATACTCTATTCTCAGCCTTTTTCTTATTTATTTTTTTATCTGCTTTTTCATCCGCAGCTTATACTTCATTGCGTAGCTCACTAAAGGAATTTCCTCATTTTTCAAAACATAAGGAATTAAAAGAAGACGGAACCCTTTCCTCTTCTGAAAACCTTGCTTTTGAAGAAAATGAAAACGATTGTGAAGAATCAATGAATCCTGAATTTAGTTTTCTTACTACTTTTCTAAGTTTTGATTTTTTAGGCACAACTTCTAAGAACAATTTCACTAACCTTCCTTATTCGGACAAGACCTCCGACTCAATTTTCCTTTCTATCCGGGTACTAAGGATCTGATTTTTTTTCGGATTGCTTAATGGCGGATTTCTCGCCGTTAATTTCAGTTTTCACTTTTATGTGACAGATCAATTAAATTTTCATTTAAGAAAAATCAATTAGGATTTAAAACTATAATCAGCTTTCAATGAAACCAACATTAATACACGTTTTAAAATTGAGTTAAACTCTAACGAAGCTTGCTTTCCCCGGGTTAAAAACCTTTCGTCTAACTAAAGTCATATTGACCCGGGGTGAAGCAAGACAAATTATGAAAAACTGTTCAATATTCGATACCAAATATTTATTTAACTTTGCGCCTCCAATGAATTATGGATATAATTACCGGGTAAAAAGATGAGGAAAACCTGTTTATATATTTTGTTTTTTACATGTCATTTACTTTTTCCTCAGGCGGAAGTTAAAACAGACACAATTGAAATTGATTTAAGTAAAGCTGAAGACCAATTTCTTAAAAACAACTATGCTATACTGGCCGCCAAATATAATGTAGATGCAGCGTATGCTTTAGTAAGGCAAGCAAGGTTGTTTAATAACCCAAATGTATATTTTGAGCCAAGTATTTATAATAAATATTACATTAACTCTGACGGGAGCAAGGGTAAACTCTTTCCTTTGGCTACGGGAACCGCAGGAGATCCTACATCAACTGGAGATTTTATTATTAATCTTAACTGGACCGTTTCGCTTGCCCAAAAGCGTATAAAAACAGCCAATGTAGCCAAGCTTAGCGCCGATGTGGCAAAATACCGGTTTGATGATTTAATGAGAAGCATGCTGTTTTCTTTACGTACAGATTTTATTGATTTATACTTCGGGTTAAAATCACTAAAAATATTTGATGAAGAAATTAGTACGGTAAAAAATATAGTTGTAGGGTTTGAAATTCAATATCAAAAAGGAAACGCTTCGCTTCGCGATATAACCCGTGTGCGTGCGCTGCTTCTTTCTTTGCAAAGCGACAGGTTGGATTTATACACCGCACTTCAGCAAAACTCTGCTAAAGAATTTGCCATATTGCTTAATAACCCTAAAAATGTTTTCTATAAACCGATATTAAATGAAGCAGAGTTTGACAGTAAATACAATTTTTCAAGTTTGACATTGACAGATTTAATTAATCAAGCCTTACAAAACCGCCCCGATTTAAAGGCGGATTTATCACAATTAGCATCCTCTGATGCAAACGTAAAGCTTCAAAAGGCAATTGGCGTGCCCGATCTTACTCTACAACCGGGCACAACAAGAAATAGTAACTATATTCAAAACGACCCCGTGTTAGGTTTTGGCTTTCCTCTTCCTATTGCTAACCGTAACCAGGGGAATATTGAATCGGCCAAATTAACTTTGGCTTCTGATCAGGAACAGGTAAAGGTAGATAACGTAATCGTACAAAATGATGTGTTTACTACGTACCAAAAAATACTTGAACTTCAAAAATTAAACGGATCTTTCAGTGCCGATTTTTCTGCTGATTTTCGTACCCTTTTACAGGAGGCAGAAAAGAATTTTAATAAAAAGAATTTATCGTTGTTAGAGTTTGTTGATATGTTTGAGAGTTATAAAGCGAGCATGTCGCAATACAATAGCATTAAAAACCAGCGTTACAGCGCTTTCGAAGAATTAAATTTTAATGTAGGAAAAGATGTATTTAAAAAATAAAATAAAACTATTGTTTGGCTTGTCTGCGTTTTTGGTAATGCTGTTTTCATTTTCTTCGTGTGGAGGGAAAAAAGAAAAAAAGGAGGATACCAATGAGATTTCAGACTCACTTGTAAAAAACATGACAGTTGGAATTGCCCTCACCACACAGGTTAGAAGCGAACTTAAATTGACCGGTAAAATTACGGCCGATCAAAGCAAGCAATTAGATGTTTTTGCTTTAGTGGGCGGAACCGTTAAAGAAGTAAATGTAGAGTTAGGCGATTATGTGCAGAAAGATCAGGTGCTCGCGTTAATTCATAGTGGAGACGTAGCTGATTATGAGAAGCAATTTATAGAGGCAACGTCTGATTACGAGGTTGCTAAAAAAAATCAAGCGGTTGCTGAAGATATGTATGCTTCCAAATTAATATCTTCAAGCGATTATTTGCAAGCTAAACAAGCCTTTAACAAAGCAGAAGCCGGGCTTGCCAAAGCTAAAGAATTGCAAAAAATATACAGTGTAAGCAACGCCAGTGATTATGTTGTGAAAGCGCCCATTTCCGGGTTTGTTATAGCAAAAAAGATTAATAAAGAGATGAAGATTCGTCCGGATAACGGAGACAATATTTTTACTATTTCTCAATTAACAGATGTCTGGGTTATGGCAAACGTATATGAAACCGATATCGACAAGGTAAAAGAAAAAGATACCGTTGCTGTTACTACTATTGCCTATCCCGATACAGTTTATAAAGCCACTATTGACAAGGTTTACAACATACTTGACCCTCAGAGCAGAGTAATGAAAATACGCGTGAAACTTAATAACCCGAATTATTTATTAAAACCTGATATGTATGGAAATGTAGTAGTTAATTATGTCGAACCTATTAAAATGATAACTGTTTCATCAAGTGCTTTGGTTTTTGATAACTCAAATAATTATGTATTGATATATAATGGAGAGAAAAAATTTACGGTGCAAAAAGTAGAGGTATATAAAACTATCGGGCCGAAAGCATATATCAAAAAAGGATTAAAAGAAAATGATAGAGTTGTTACCTCAAACCAATTACTTATTTATAATACTTTAACCAATAACTAATCAAAGGCCGTTATGCACAAACTGGTTAAAAGTATAATCACCTTCTCTTTAAAAAACAAAGGCTTTGTTATTATAACAACGCTTATCACAATTGTTGCCGGAATTATTGCCTATATTGATACGCCTATTGAAGCTTTTCCGGATGTTACCAATACACAAATTATAGTTATCTCTCAATGGCCCGGGCGTAGTGCCGAAGAGATTGAAAAATTTGTTACTATCCCTTTGGAGATTGCATTAAATCCATCGCAGAAAAAAACATCTATACGTTCTATTTCTTTATTTGGGTTATCTGTTTTAAAAGTAACTTTTGATGATGATGTTAATGACGCATTTGCCCGGCAGCAAGTGAATAATCTTTTGCGAAATGTTGATTTGCCCGATGGTGTAAGTAATGAAATAGAACCTCCTTATGGGCCAACAGGAGAGATATTCCGTTTTACTGTAACTAGTAAAACATTAGGTGTCCGCCAGCTTAAAACCATTGAAGACTGGATAATTGAACGTAATTTAAAATCGGTACCCGGCATAGCTGATGTAGTAAGTTTTGGCGGAGAAGTAAAAACGTATGAAATAATTGTAAGGCCTACTTTACTTACCAAATATGATATCACTCCTTTGGAGGTTTATCAGGCGGTTTCAAGAAGTAATATTAACGTAGGCGGAGATGTTATTCAAAAAAACAATCAAGCTTATGTTGTTCGTGGAATTGGGTTACTTACTTCTATAGCTGATATAGAAAATATTATTATTGATTATTATGATGATGTACCTGTTCTGGTAAAAAATGTAGCTACCGTGAAAGAAAGTGCTCTTCCGCGTTTAGGGCAAGTGGGAAGAGATACTGCAAATGATGTAGTAGAAGGTATTGTGGTGATGCGCAAAGGCGAGAATCCCGGGCAGGTTATCACAAAATTAAATGCAAAAATTGCAGAACTCAATGATAAGATATTAACCGGTGATGTAAAAATAAAAACATTCTATAATCGCGAAGATCTGATAAGTTTTTGTACACATACCGTAATACATAACCTGCTTGAAGGAATTATTTTTGTTACTATTATTGTGTTTTTATTTATGGCCGATTGGCGTACTACAGTAATTGTGGCTATCATTATTCCGTTATCATTGTTGTTTGCATTTATATGTTTGCGTTTAAAAGGCATGACCGCTAATTTACTATCGATGGGGGCGGTAGATTTTGGAATCATCATAGATGGTGCCGTCGTTATGGTAGAAGGAGTATTTGTAGTGCTCGACCATAAAGCTTCAAAAGTTGGAATGGAGAAGTATAATAAACTATCCAAGTTAAGTTTAATAAGAAAAAACGGTATTGAGACAGGGAAAGCAATTTTATTTTCACAATTAATTATAATCAGTTGTCTTATTCCAATTTTTTCTTTCGAAAAAGTAGAGGGAAAAATGTTCTCGCCTTTAGCTTATACTTTAGGGTTTGCTTTATTAGGAGCCTTAATATTTACGTTGTTTTTATTACCCTCTCTTATCAGTTTACTGCTTAATAAAAATGTAAAGGAAAAGCACAATGTAATGGTTGAGTTTATTAATAAAAATGTTATTCGCATTTTTAATAGACTTCACAAAGTAAGAAAAACAGCAATTACGGTTGCAGCTATTTTTATGGTAGTAGGACTCTATCTGTTTCATTTTTTAGGATCAGAATTTTTGCCTCAATTAAACGAAGGCTCTATTTATGTGCGTGCTAATTTACCTTTAAGTATTTCCTTGGACGAATCAGTAAGGTTAAGTAATAAAATGCGTCGCGTTTTTATGAAATTCCCTGAAGTAAAACAGGTAATTTCTCAAGCCGGAAGACCAAATGACGGGACTGATGCAACTGGTTTTTATAATGTAGAGTTTCATGTTGATTTAATTCCGAAAGATGATTGGAAAAGAAAAATTTCAAAACCCGAACTTATTAATGAAATGCAAGATAGTTTGGATGTTTTTTCGGGCATTAATTTTAATTTCTCTCAACCCATTATGGATAACGTAGAAGAAGCTGTATCGGGCGTTAAAGGTTCAATAGCTGTTAAAGTATACGGAGATGATATGCGGAGCATTGAAAGTAGGGCTGTTCAGATATATGGTATATTAAAAACAGTAAAAGGAATAGAAGATTTAGGAGTAATTAAAAATATTGGTCAGCCGGAATTACGAATAGAATTGGATGAAGTAAAAATGGCTCAGTTTGGTGTTACAACCGCCGATTGTAATGCGGTAATTGAAATGGCTATTGGTGGAAAGGCAGCTACCCAATTTTACGAAGGCTTTAAAAAATTTGATGTGCGTATTCGCTTTAGCAAAGAATATCGAAAAACTGAATCGGAAATAGCAAACATATTAGTACCCTCTATCAATGGAGTAAAAATTCCTTTAAAAGAAATTGCCAAAATTTATACTATAACGGGGCCGCTTCTTATTTTTCATGATGATACCAAACGTTTTTGTGCTGTAAAATTCTCTGTGCGTGGCAGAGATATGGGAAGTACCATAGCTGAAGGACAAAAAAAAGTAAATGCACAAATTAAATCGCTTCCAAAAGGGCAATCTATTTTATGGTGCGGCGATTTTGAAAACCAACAACGCGCGCAAGACCGTCTTGCCCACGTAGTACCCATTACTATTTTATTGATATTTATCATTTTATTTGGACTCTTTGGCAATTTTGGAGATGCCGGTTTGTTATTATTAAATATTCCTTTTGGTCTTGTGGGTGGCATTGTGGCTTTGTTACTTACGGGTGTAAACTTTAGTATATCGGCGGGTATTGGTTTTATTGCATTAATGGGTGTGTGTATTCAGAATGGAGTAATACTCATGTCCGTATTTAAAAAACATATTACCGAAGATAACATGACGGTAACCGAAGCCGTAAAAAAAGGGGTTGCCGCAAGGGTACGCCCCGTTGTAATGACAGCCACAATCGCAATTATTGGTTTGTTACCTGCTGCTACATCAACCGGCATTGGTTCTGAATCAAGTAAGCCGCTTGCTATTGTAGTAATTGGCGGATTATCTTTAGCAACCATTTCTACATTACTTATATTTCCTCTTATATTTGAAAGTACCTACCAACGCAAATATCATAGAAAAAGTAAGAAGTCAAGCCGTGAGGAAAATAAATAGCCGTTTGTTATGAGCTAATTAGCAATGTTATTTTCTCAACTTATAAAAAATATATGCAAATAGTTTGGTAACTATATTTTTTAAAAATACAAAGGTTTAAAATGTGTGCCATACTTATCAAACTCAATAGTTGGAAATGGTAATTTAAACCCATTAATAACCGAGAAAACACTTTTTAGCAAGCGTGATTTTGTTTTTATTTTAGTAAAATCAACATCCAACGAAAAATAATATTTGCGATAGCGGTAAAAATAATCTATGTGTCCGTTAGCATTAATGATTTGTGTTTGGTTATTTACACTGTTAACCGCCGTAGTGCCATCGGGATAAACAATTACATTGCTTTTACCACTTACCATATTGGTGGCACCGTAACCAAACGATAGGTTTATAAAGTTAGGAAACTTGGTGTTTTTTTTAAAAAATGAGGCTATGTTAACCGATACCCAATATGTTTGTCCGTTATAATCTTTAATAATTCGTTCGGCAAAATTGCTACCTAGAACATTTGGGCGGTACGGAGGAAAAGATGTTTGGTGGTCGGAAAATTTTAATTGTATGCGTTGTTCTTTCCAATAAAATTGTTGTAAACTAAAAGCAAAACCGCCCACAAAATTGGCTGCTTCATCGCCCCAGCTAAAGCCCCACTCTTTCGAAAAACCATCCAGTATTTCAACCGAACTTAAATATAAAAGTCCAAACGTTTGACCTATAATAATGCTTTCTCTTTTCGAAAAACCAGCCCATCGTAAACCCCCGGTAGATAAGTGTCCCAAACTGGCATTAAACGGATTTGTTTCAAAGCCCGCCCAATCCATGGCCTCCATTACAAGCCGTGCGCTGCTGTAGGTCGAAAAAGCATGCCCGCATTTATCCATTTGGCACCATTGTTCGTTATCGTTAAAAAAATGAAACGAGGTTGATTGGTAAGGGTGATACCAAATTAAATCTAAAAAGGTTAACGATCCGGCCGTGTACGCACCCATAGCCCCCAACAAAATACTTTTACGAATTATTTTTTGTTTATGTGTAAGACTATCTGGTCTATATATAGATGTATCTAACTTTTGTGCCTTGCAAAATACGGGGAGGCACAAAAGATAACTTAGTAAAATAATTAGGTTTTTTTTCGCCAAAGTTATCCGCATTAATTTCTGTAATAGATTTAAACAAATATAAATAAATACCACTTAAGTAATAATTTTATCACGAAGCCTTTTATACTTATAAAATTACAAAAGTTCCTGTTTTTTAAATTTTTCAGGCATAAGTTTATGAAATCACTAATGGTTAAATCGGCTATTAATGTATCATTAACGACGACAAGATGATTTACATGATATATACTACATAAAACATAAAGGATGTTAAACTAACATAAGGTTCTTTTCAAAAATACTTGAATTTCGTAACTTTAATGGCAACATTAAAGGCCTCTCTGTTATGACACGAAAAGATTTCATATCTCTGGTTGGGAAAAGTGCCGCGTTATTATTAGTTCCCTCTTGCATTACCGGATTAAGCGGATGTAAAAAGAAAAGTACTTCACCCAGAGTTGTTGATTTTACATTAAATATATCCTCCGGTCCGCTCGCAAGTAATGGTGGCGCATTAGTTAATGATGGTGTAATTGTTGCTCGCACTACAACCGGCGCTTTTATTGCTGTTGATGCAGCTTGTACACATGAAGGAACTACTATAGACTATGCTCCTTCAACAAATTCTTTTCATTGCCCTAATCATGGTGCTAATTACGACTCTAACGGAAATGTAACAACCGGTCCGGCAGTTTCATCTCTTACATCCTACAAAACTTCTCTCAGTGGCAGTTCATTACGGGTTTTCTCATAAAGTTTAAAACTTTAGCATTATTCTTAAGATTTCGTTTTAATTTTGTGACTTATTTCGCTTTATATGAAAACAGCTTTAATTACCGGCAGCACCAGCGGCATTGGTTTAGGTATTGCACGAGAGTTCGCTAAAACAAAACAATATAATATTGTATTTAACGGATTAGAACTAAACGGACAAGAAATTGCTGATGATATTGGGAAAGAATTTGGCATTGGCATGATGTATTCCGGGGCTAACATGATGAAGCCTGAAGAACTTCGTAAAATGGTTAATGATGCTGTTACGAAATTCGGTAAGATCGATGTATTGATCAACAATGCCGGTATACAACACGTTTCTCCAATAGAAGATTTTCCTGAAGATAAATGGAACGCAATTATTGCTATTAATCTAACTTCAGCTTTTCATTTAACAAAAGCAGTTTGGAAAGGAATGAAAGAACGTAAATTCGGACGTATCATAAATATTGCATCAGCACACGGATTGGTAGCTTCTGAATTTAAAAGCGCTTATGTTGCAAGTAAACACGGCATTGTTGGTTTCACAAAAACAATTGCACTCGAAGGCGCACCGTTTAATATAAATGCGAATGCAATTTGTCCGGGTTACGTAAAAACGCCTTTAGTCGAAAAACAAATTGCAGATCAAGCCAAAGCACACAACATGAGCGAAGCTGATGTTGTAAGTAAAGTGATGTTGTACAAACAAGCGGTAAAAGAATTTATTTCGCTTGAAACATTAGGACAAACAGCTTTACTTTTAGCAGCTGATCATGCAGGAACTATTACCGGAACAGCCATTTCTGTAGATGGCGGCTGGAATGCGCAATAAATTGGATAATGGGTTGATGTGCCGATGGGATGATGAGTTGATTGGATGATTTGAGTTTATTATTTTATGAAATTACTTTTTCAATACGTAAAACAATATAAAGGTTTATTAACTCTTGCCTTAGTATTAGCTACAATAAACCAGTGTTTTTCGCTCTGTGATTCAATTATTACGGGTAAGCTTATTAATAATTTTGGCAATGCGCACGAAAAGTTTGCCGGCAATTTTGAGAACTTTGCAAAAGCAATCGCTGTTTTTTTCGGATTATCTATGGGTGCTGCAATGATCTCCCGCATCGCGAAAAATTTTCAGGATTATTTTACGAATATAGTTATCCAACGTTCAGGAACGAATATGTACACTGATGGAATTAAAAAAGCACTCTCTCTTCCCTATCAGGATTTTGAAGATCAGCGCAGCGGTGAAACATTAGGAAAATTACAGCGCGTGAAAACTGATACCGAAAAATTTATCACGATAACTATTTCATTACTTTTTCAATCGCTGGTTGGTATAACCTTTGTTATTATTTATGCAGTAAATATACATTGGTTGCTTGGACCCATTTTTATAGCAACCGTTCCCGTTATCGGAATTATCAGTTCTTTTTTAGGAAAAAAAATAAAGTCTGTTTCAAGAAATATTTTAAAAGAAACAACACAATTAGCAGGCGCAACAACTGAATCATTACGCAATATTGAATTAGTAAAAAGCTTGGGACTTACCAATCAGGAAGTAAAACGTTTAAATGACACAACCATAAAAATTTTAGGATTAGAATTAAAAAAAGTACGTTTTATTAGGAGTCTGAGCTTTATACAAGGCACAACTGTTCATTTAATGCGCACCAGTTTAGTATTTGCATTATATTGTTTTGTGTTCAATGATATTATTAAAGTCGGCGATCTGATCACATTAATGTTCTTCTCATTCTTTGTTT
>DATMPR010000410.1:0-4807 GCA_035567575.1 Bacteroidia bacterium | reverse complement strand
TATTGGTGCTTGTTGGAACGGTTAAAGTTGCCGATGTCGCTCCACCTACATTACTCCATGGCCCGGTTCCGCTAGGACCTGATTGCCATTGGTACGTTATACCACACGCTGAAGTGGAGCCAAAAGATGAAAGCTGCACGCTCGCAGTTCCTAAACATCCGCCACCCGCAGACTGCCCGGATCCCCCGCTTGGCATACCGACACATGCGGAAACGCAGGTAACGGTAGCTTCCCACCCTGCATAATTAATTGAAGCATCTGATGTAAAACTAAAAGTAATTGAGCTTCCTGAAGATGTAATAATTCCAGGACCTGAAGTATTACTATAAGTACCAATCAAAGGGCTGAGACCACTTGGACCGTCATATATTGATAATTTGTCGCAGCATGCTTCTGTTTGAAATGCACTGTTAAAGCTGAAACGCAAACAATATCCGGCAGGAGCGGTAAATGTTTTGGTAAGATTTTCACTATTGCTATAATTTCCTGCAGGCCCGCCACTGTCATAAAAAAGTGTATAGGTTGGAGGACAGGTTAAAGTAACATTCGTGTTACTCATTAAATAGTAAGCCGGCGGAGGCGGGCACGCAACACATGAAATAGTGGCAACCCATCCGGGAAAGTTTATTGAAGCATCTGAAGTAAACACAAAAGTAATTGGGCCTCCGGTAGAAGTTATTGTTGGAGGAAGAGTTGTTCCTGCAAATGTGCCAAGCAATGGGCTTGCTGCATTTGGCCCATCATAAGCTTTCAAATTGTCACAGCATGCTTCGGTAGTAAAACTGGTAAATGAAACAGAGATACATTGTCCTGCCACTGAAGGATAAAAAGTAATGGTATAAGTTTCATTGTTTGCATAATTACCCGCGGGTCCTCCCGAATCATAAAAATTATGCGGACCCGGACAAGTGATCGTATAGGTTGCATTACCCATGTTATAATTAGTGGATCTAACCGAAAAAGAAATCAAAAAAAGAACAAATATGTAAGCTAAATTTTTATTCATTTTACAATTACGTTGCTATTATCATCGTTTTTACCAATAATTTCGTCGTAAGCCAAAGGGCTTTTCAAAGACCTTTCAAGAGAAGTGATATTTGTAGCCACCTGTATGATCTTTAAAAGGTCCGTATAATGTGTTAATATGCCATTAGCTCCGAGTGTGACCAATAAACAATTATGGTTTCTATAAACATAAATGGCCGAGGTAATTTCCTGATATTTTCCAAACGCAGCTGTTAAACTATCCAATTGAGATTTTGTAATACCCGGCATTACAACAATTGCTTTACCCTCCATTATATCGGTCGGTTTAATTTCCTGCGATTTCAATGAAATCCCAAGTGCGATAAAAACAAAAAACAAAAATTGCTTAAACATCTTAAATATGTTATATAAATACTAAAGCTACGAAACTTCAATTTTAATTCAAAATTCTAGCAGCCTAAAACCTTAAATCTAAAATATAATTAGACAAAACCCGTTTTATGAACGACGAATTTAGTATGGGTTTTTATAGTGAATAAGTTTGACTGACTACGGCTAATGAGATTTTTTTAAAATTAATTTTCATCTTTATTTTTTCTTTTGGTTTGTTACCGTGAAAATATTGGTCGACTTGCATACCGCAAATGCCTTTTTATGAATTTCTTATCAATTGGTTGTTTTAGTTTGCTTGCCTACATTAGCACTCAAATTCATTTTAAAGTAAAGGGCATTAATGGCTAACACTTTTTCGGTAATAAGTAAAACAGCCTTTTTAAAGTACGACCAATGCAGCAAAGCATTTTTCTTCTATAAAAAACATCCTTATTTGCGTGACAAAATTTCTAGGGAAAAACAATTTACATTTAGCCGCGGACATAACGTTGGTCATTTAGCACAACAATTATTTCCGGGTGGTGTAGATGTATCTGAAAAAGTAAAAAACAGCAAGGCTGCCTTTGAATTCACGCAACAGCTAATTAAAGAAAACATTCACACTATTTACGAGGCCACTTTTATTTTTAATGGTGTTTTAGTAATGGCGGACATATTGCATTTTGATGGCATAAATTGGATAGCGTATGAAGTGAAAAGTTCGTTAAAGATCAGCGAAGCTTATATTAAAGACGCGAGTCTGCAGTATTATGTTTTAAAAAATTCGCTTGAAAATTTCAATGACCTGTTTTTGGTGACGCTTAACGGGAATTATATTTTTGAGAACGAACTCGATCTGAAACAACTATTTAAAAAACGCGGCATAAAAATTGGTGCAGAAGAAAATATGGATTTTTTTTCGAAAACAATTGAACAAATGAATTTGGTTTTGGAACGCAATGTTATCCCTGATATTCCAATTGGCAAACATTGTTTTTCACCTTATGATTGCGATTTTTTAGGGGCTTGCTGGAAAAATACGCAAACAGAAAAATCTATTTTTAAAATTGGCAAATCCGACCGTGAACAATTATTTGCTTTGTATTTCTCAGGCGCAGATACGGTTGATAAAATTGATCTGACATCGGATCTAAAACCTAATATTAAAATACAAGCTAATTGCATTAATACCGGCGAAGTGTTTATTAATAAAAATGAAATTAAAAAGTTTTGCGATAGAATTAAAGGCAGTTTTTGTTTTTTGGATATGGAAGTTTGGTCGCCGGCCATTCCAAAATACAATGGCACATCACCATTTGAACAAATTCCATTTTTATTTTCGATCTGTTTTAAAGAAAAAAATGAAATTGTTTTTAAAAATTACCTGAAACCAATTGAAAGTGATTCACGTGAATTATTTTTGCAGGAACTTTTAAGATCCACTGAAGGATTTGATACCATTTTGGTTTTTGATAAAAATCTGGAATCACAGGTACTGGGTAAATTATGTAATTTATTTCCTTCGTATAAAAAAGAAATAGATAAAGTAAGAGCAAAAATGGTGGATCTCTCGGAGCCCATTCAGAATTTTAATTTTTATCATCCTAAATTTAACGGCAACTTTTCATTAAAAGCAGTTGCTGAAATTTTTAATGAAGATTCGGATTATGCCACGCTTGAAATTGCAAGTGGTATTGTTGCAATGCATAAATATGAAAGTCTTTTAACAGAAGAAAACGAAATCATGTCCCAACAAACAAAGGAGCAATTAATGGAATATTGTAATTTAGATACGCTTACTTGTCTGCGTTTTTTCGATTACTTACAAGAAAAAATTAAGGAGTAGGATTGCCAGGATTAGCGGTTTCTTTATTCTGACTCTTAAACGCGTCAAAATCAAAAGTAAGCGTGAAGCGCAACGTATTTTGTAATGGATTACGCAATGTGGTAGGAATTAAATAGGCCATATCTAATCCAAAAACACTGTAACGTACACCTAATCCAATATTAAAAAACTGGCGGCCGCCTTTAGTTTTATCTTCATAAAAATAACCTGCACGTACGGCAAATTGTTTTGCATACCAATATTCGAAACCAAGAGCAATATTTATCTCTCTCAATTCTTCTTTAAAACCTCCGGGCGCATCAGTAAAGGAGCCGATCATGCCGCTTGGAACAGGGCGGTTGGGATCTTTTCCGGCTTTGATTATAGGAGCACCGGTAGCAGGATCATAAGCAATTTCCGCTGTTTCTTTTCCTGTTATTGAATCAATTTTGTGTTTGTAAATAGGCGGGGTAGGAACCAATAGTTTATTAAAATCGAGATAAAGACCAAAAGTATTGTAATCGTCGATATCAATTTTATAACCGCCACCTAAGCGTAAATTAATGGGGATATAGTTTTTTACAGTGGTATAGGAAATCTTACTACCGATATTAGTAATTGCTAAACCGCCTGTTACAGTTGTTTTTTTACCTTCTACTTTAAAACTTGGCTTTGTTTTGTAAAAAGCTGTTACATCAACTGCAGCTGCCTGGCCTGCCTTTGTTGGCTGACCGTTACTTAATGTTACACCGCCGGTTAAGTTGGAGTTAATGTAACGGATAGCAATGCCCATGGAAAACACCTGAGATAATTTTCTTGAGTATGCCAGGTCAACCGCAAATTCATTAGGTTTAAATTGCCCGGTTGTATTACCTTGAATATCTGTAAACGTAATATTACCTAACGAAAAATAACGCAGTGAGGCACCCACAGCACTCATCTTATCAATTTTTCTATAAAAACTCACATAAGACAAACTAATGTCGGGAACTAATTGTCTTAACCACGGCGTATAAGAAACTCCGAAACCCATTTGTTTTTCAGTGAAGGCAAGTTTCGCAGAGTTCCAGTGAATAGAATTTACATCCGGCTGTGTAGCAGCACCAACTTCACCCATCCCGCCTGCACGAGAATCCGGAGCAATTAATAAAAAAGGAACAGATGTTGTTATAGGATTAATGCCACCTGCTAATTGCTGCGTGCTTACTTGGGCTTTAACGGGCAAAAGTGAAACAACTAAAAAAGATATTAAAATAAAATTTCTGATGCGCATGATATTCTCTCACAAAAAGTGAACCGTAAATATACTAATTTAAAATTACTAATTTCTCAGTTTTTTCGGCTTTTTTACTATCAGTGCCTGTGACACTTAGCTTATAAATATAAACTCCTTTGCCTAATTTATCGCCGAAATCGTCTTTGCCATCCCAATCAATTCCATCCGAACGAAAGCCCTCATTGGTCACGGTCAGCATAATTGTTTTTACCACTTTACCGCTAATGGTAAATATCTGAATGTTAACTTTAAGGGTTTGGCAGCATTGGTTATTTTCGAAAAAGAATTTGGTACGGGTCGTAAATGGATTAGGATAATTTAATACATGAGTTAATGCCATTTCGGCA
>DATMPR010000409.1:0-2288 GCA_035567575.1 Bacteroidia bacterium | reverse complement strand
CACCAAAATGGTTTTATAATTTAGTTTCTTCAATTCGTATTCATCCACAAAATTTAAAAAAGCATCACTTAATTCATCCCCATGTTTAATTGATTCCTTAAAAGAGTTTTCAGCTATTTTGGTGATGGTATGAGGTGATCTTGTAAAAGCAGCCAACTCAAAACCATAATAGGAAAGATTCAGAACCAAAATATCTGCCTGGGCTTTTTCAAGCTTCAGTTCAGTAACGTTTTTGAGAATTGTTGATGTGGCTAACATTAGGCTATAAAGTTAATAAAATAACTTATTTCCAGCCTGTCCGGCAGGCAGGTTTCTTTTTTATACTGAAGTAAATCAGATTTTTTAAATAGGGCACTGATTACTTCGGTATATATGATACTTTTACTAAATAATGCCGGGCCAATTAAATATCACAACCTTCACTAAGCAATTTCATGAAAAACTGCCTTTTACAGCTAATTCAGATCAGACAGATGCAATAGAGAAGCTTGGCACTTTTATTGACAATCAAAATAATACTGATCTATTTATTCTTAAAGGATACGCGGGAACAGGTAAAACCAATTTAGTATCGGCTTTATCTCAAATTCTTCCCGCATTTAAATGGAAAAGTGTCTTATTGGCTCCCACAGGAAGAGCAGCTAAAGTATTATCACTTTATTCAAAACGACCGGCTCAAACCATTCACAAAAAAATATTTAAGAAGTCAGTTAATGAAGGAGGCTCAGTTTATTTTTCGCTGGGAGAAAACCCGCATAAAAATACTGTATTCATTATTGACGAAGCCTCTATGATCGGATTAGATTCAAATGTTCAAAGCTCCTATGCAAGTCCCGGTTTATTAGAAAGTTTGTTTGAATATGTTTTTGCAGGAGAGAATTGTAAATTATTATTTGTTGGAGATACGGCACAATTACCACCTGTTGGCTGCGATGAAAGCCCTGCCCTTAATGAAAAACTTTTAAAAGCATCCTTTCACTTAACTATTTTCAGCTGTGAATTAAAACAAGTGGCGCGACAAAGTCTTGAGAGTGGAATTTTAGAAAACGCTACCAAACTGCGCGAATTATTGGCAAATTACGAAGGACAAATGCCAAAATTATTTTTAACTAAAGATGTAATTAAAGTGGAGGGCGATGAATTGCAGGATGTTTTAAATACTGCTTATGGTCAGTATGGTTTTAATGATGTATTGATCGTAACACGGAGTAATAAGCGTGCAAATTTATTTAATCAGGCGGTTAGGGCAAGAGTCCGTTATATGGAAGAAGATATTTGTGCCGGCGACCTATTAATGAATGTAAAAAATAATTATTTCTGGTTAGATGAAAAAAGTGATGTTGGTTTTATTGCTAATGGCGATAGTTTTGAAATAAAACGGATCTTGGGACGGAATGAACTTTACGGCTTTAATTTTTTAAATTGTGTTGTTGGTTTTATCGACTATCCTCAAATGCCCGATCTGCAGGTGAGAATTTTACTGGAAAGTATTAATTCAGATACATCAAGTATCACCCAAGAACAGCAAAAAATGCTTTATAATTCGGTGTTGGCTGATGTTGCAGATGAACCAATTAAAGGCAGGCGAATGACTTAT
Organism: Bacteroidia bacterium; assembly: GCA_035567575.1. Classification (GTDB taxonomy): domain Bacteria; phylum Bacteroidota; class Bacteroidia; order B-17B0; family Aurantibacillaceae; genus JAHEYG01. Next base: position 691 of record DATMPR010000409.1, on the reverse strand, counting down.
ATAAAACAAAGCGAATATTATAATGCATTACAGGCTAAATTTTGTTACGCGGTTACTTGTCATAAAGCGCAAGGCGGACAATGGCCTGTTGTTTTTATAGATCAGGGATATTTAACGAAGGAAATGATCGATTTTAATTATTTGAGATGGTTATACACTGCAGTTACAAGAGCGAAAGAAAAGGTATATCTAATTAATTTTTCCGAAGACTTTTTCAGTTAAAAATGCTATCAGCCCAGGACTTCAGTCTTGGGTTTGATTGAAAACAACCAATTCACAAACGTTAACATCATTGAATTTTAATAATGTAATTTTATTGTAATTTCGCAATCAATGGCAAAGGTATTCATCATAGGTCCGGGTTATCCTTTACGAGGGGGGCCGGCACAATTTAACGAGAATCTTTGCCATGAGATGAATAAATTAGGGCACGATGCTCAGATCATTTCTTATTCGTTGCAGTATCCAAATTTTTTATTTCCGGGCAGTTCTCAATATGAAACGAGCGGTGTTGCTCCAGCGGATATAAAAATTCACACCTTAATTAATACCATAAATCCATTTAATTGGATGAGCGTGGCGCGTTTTATTAAGAAGGAAAAACCTGATTTTATCATTTTCCGTTATTGGCTGCCGTTTTTCGGTCCTAGCTTAGGAACCATTGGTAAAATCGTAAGAAAAAACACCAATA
>DATMPR010000408.1:0-3780 GCA_035567575.1 Bacteroidia bacterium | reverse complement strand
ATATTAGAGGCAGTAAATGTCATTGGTACCGCCGGGAACAATGGATCTTTTAATGCATAAGGCAGGCCTAAAATATCATTCATGTCCCACATAAAATAACGCCATTTCATTAAAGTATCGGCGTATGCGGGATGATTTCCGTTATTGATCTTTCTCCACCATGATGTATTTAAAGCTGTAGCATCATTATTAACTAAATAACTATTGTAAATAAAGTAATCCATAAAGCTGCACTTGCTTAAACGCTTCATGGTGTTATCGTAATAAATGCTCGGACTTAAAAATATAGGAAGTTTTGTAGCGTAATTAAATACACCAACTGTGCTTTGTGAAGGACCCGGTGCCATTGGTGTTGTAACCCATCCTGTATCACGGGAAGGAGTAGGTGGTATCACAGAGCCGACAACGTGCTGACGAAGAATATCGACGGAATCCCTGTTAATTCCAAAATAATAATTTAAATAATCCTGGTCAGGTATTTCACGGAATTCATAAATACCCCAATAACAACCGTTCACGTATGTACGTATTGGTTTGTAATGGAGCCCTTCCATTGATAATCCGCTTTTCATTGCATAGGTTTGTGCAAATGCATCCCGCATGTGAGTCGTCCGCAATGTGGTAGAACTAGCTACAGTTGGGGTTCTGGCTGAAAAATTATCTTTACCTGCTGCACGTATTTCAAAATTCGGAAATATAGTTCGGGTACTGACACCAAATGTCCCATCATTGTATATATTTCCTGTTAATCTACAGCCTTCCCCCGTTCGGTCGTCAAAACCAACGTCAAATCCTCTTTGTTGATTGATCCACCCGTCATTTGGAGGCTGTGATAAACTTCCGCCAGCTTCCGAATAAAATTTATTCTTATCAAAATATTCGACATGTAAAGTTTTTGATCCTGTCGCTCTAAAAAAACTTGTGTCTGTTACCATTGATAAACATCCGAACCCCGGATTAACAGACAGGTCGGCGCCATCAAAGTAAGTATTCGTTTCTTCAAAGCTTGGCAAATATAAATTAGCTAAAGATGCGGAACCTACACCATTTGGTTTTGGGTAATTAACCGCCGTAATAACAGTAGTTAATCCGGTTAAAGGAGTCGGAGTTACTATATCATCAACATAGGTATAAGTTTGAGCGGTACTTGATGTGCCAATGCAGCCTGTATAACTTGCGCAAGGAATACCTCCTCCTAAAATGTTACACTCGCCCATAGTATAATTGATCTGAAAATTTACAGTATCGGGTATCCACATTGTATAATTCCCGCTTCCCGGAGGAGTGAAACCCGGGCCGTAAGAAAATGTTGGAACAGGAGCGTAACCTAAATAAACCTGAGCGGGAGGAAAAGGACTATTAGAAGCTTCAAAATTAGGAGCAGAAATACTGCCATTTTGCAATAATTTCCATCCGGTATTTGAAAGGGGAGTTAAATAATAATCAGGATATCTTCCCCAATTATCGTTCGGTTTAGTTCTTCTTACAAATAAAGAATCTTTAATAACACCATTATAAGATAAAATCAACCATTGATTTTTACATTGGTCAATAGTAAAATTTGTATGATAACGGAATCGCGGCCCAGGGTTAACCGGCGCTGACTCTAATAGATTACGACCCGATAACCACACAACCATAAAAGCAGAAGCATTAGGTTTGTAACCCATGTTTATGCCAGTTGGAAATTTCCATTTATATAAATTTGAAGGATCGTTGGTTAAATAATAATTATCTAACGATAAACTAAAACCCGGCGTTGCGTTATAGATCTCTACATAATCGGAATATTGGTTAAAGCCATCCTTTTGAGTGTAATTTGTCCAGGAAACTTCATTCATTACAATTTGAGATTTGGCGGAATTAAAAAACAATGCCAAAAAAATAAAAAATAGAATTCTTTTCATCGGTGTAAAGGTGTTTTTCATCTAAACTTCAAATTTAGTTAATTATACTTAAAACACCAAGTCTTTAACAGCTTAATTTTCAGCACACTGGTGTTTATTATACTATAACGAAGCCAAAGGCCAAAAGGATAGGTTTTGAGCGTAAAATAATTTAGAAAAATTAAGAATTGCTGTGGCTGCTTGTTTAAATCTAAATAGTAAAAAACAATACAAAGATGTACCTTTGTGGTCCGAAAATGAGCGATGTAATAAAACACGAGTGCGGTGTAGCTTTGATCCGCCTTCTGAAACCGATCTCCTATTATAAAACCAAATATGGTTCGGCAAGATACGGCTTGCATCAAATGTATCAGCTCATGGAAAAAATGATAAACCGCGGACAAGACGGTGCAGGTTTAGCCACTGTAAAATTAGATGCAAAACCGGGAACTACATACATTGATCGTATCCGTTCAGTTGAGCACAAAGCCACACAACATATTTTTTCCCAGGTAAATGATCTGTTTGTAAATGCGCAAACCAAAAAACCAAACGAATATAAAAGTCCCGACTGGCAAAAAGAAAATATTCCGTTTTTAGGTGAATTAATGTTAGGACATTTACGTTACGGCACCTTTGGAAAAAATGGTGTGCATAGTTGTCATCCATTCCGCCGTCAAAATAATTGGATGGCGCGGAATTTAGTAATTGCCGGAAACTTTAATTTGACAAATGTTGACGAATTATTTGAGCATTTGGTTGAGTTAGGCCAACACCCGCGTGAGAGAGCCGATACAATAACAGTAATGGAAAAGATCGGTCATTTTTTAGATAAAGAGAATGATAAACTTTTCAGAAAATTTAAAGAAGAAGGTTTAGATAATGAAACTATTTCGAAAAAAATTCAGGATAATATTGATGTTGCTTCTATTTTAATTGAGAGCAGTAAACGCTGGGATGGAGGATATGTTATTGGCGGCATGATGGGACACGGCGATGCATTTGTTTTGCGTGACCCGAATGGAATTCGTCCTGCTTATTATTATAAAGATGATGAAATTTTAGTTGTGGCGAGTGAACGTCCGGTAATTCAAACTGTATTTAATGCACCGTTTTCAGAAGTGAAAGAGATCGAGCCCGGACACGCAGTCATAATAAAGAAAAACGGAAATTTTTCTATTGAAGAAATTATTGCGCCATTAGAAAGAAAAGCCTGTTCGTTTGAACGGATCTATTTTTCGCGTGGAAACGATACTGAAATTTATAAAGAGCGGCAAGCCCTCGGCCGTTATTTGGTGCCGTCGGTTTTAAAATCGGTTAATTATGATCTTGACAATTCGGTTTTCAGTTATATTCCAAATACAGCTGAGGTTGCATTTGGCGGATTAATTGAAGGGTTGGATGATTATTTAAATAAGCATAAAGCAACGGAAATTTTAAAAGCGGGAAATATTTCGGAACCACAATTAAGTAAAATTTTAGCTGTTCAGCCGAGGATTCATAAAGTTGTAATTAAAGATGTAAAGCAGCGCACTTTTATTACTGATGATGAGAACCGCGACATCATGGTGAATTTAGGTTACGATATTACATATGGTACCGTAAAAAAAGGTGTAGATAATTTAGTGGTATTGGATGACAGTATTGTACGCGGCACAACATTAAAGCAAAGTATTTTAAGAATATTAGACAGGTTAGAACCTAAAAAAATAATTGTGGTTTCATCAGCGCCACAGATCCGTTATCCCGATTGCTATGGAATTGATATGGCGGTGTTGAATAAATTTGTAGCCTTTGATGCAACCATTGCTTTATTAAAAGAAACCGGCCGCGAAAGTATTTTGAAAACAGTTTACGAAAAAGCTTTAGCCGAAGTAAAAAAACCAAAAGAAGA
>DATMPR010000407.1:0-3419 GCA_035567575.1 Bacteroidia bacterium | reverse complement strand
ATTCTTTAAACTCAATAAGATTAAAACTGCTCCCAAGATAAAGCAAGCAAAACCATAAATTGTTAACCAGAAAGGAAATATTCCAATAATTAAAAAAAGAAGACCTAATATTAATAATATTTTAGATAACTTGGATTTCATTCAAATTCTATACCTTATATATATAGCTACAAAAGTACCCTTTCTTTTCCAATCCCATAAAAATAAAATATTTATTAATAACCGAGAAAATTACGGTTGAGATTAGAAACAGGTTTATGCTGTTTCTTTATGTAGTTTAGATGATTTTGAGGAACGTTTTACTAATGTAGATTTTTTTGCAGATTTTTTTCGTCTGAAGTATTCGCTCAAAGCTTTTTCTTCTTCTGCGGTCAATGGACCTTGCCCTCCTATAAAATCTACATCCAATTCTAATTTTTTTGCTTTCATATTATTGATTTTCGAAATGTTTTCTCATTCTGCTAAATTACGAAAAATTATCGGGCTTTTAAATGTTTATTTTTATTCATAGACATTTTATCAAACTATTTACAACATATATATAGGTATGGATTACATTTTTCTTTTCCTATCCTATAAAAATAAAATATATATTTACTAACAATTGTAAAAGTGATGATAATTTTATATTATCTTTGTGGCGTCAAAATAGGGAATGATTATAAGTAATTCAAAACTTCAGATTTCAAAACGGCATAACAGGGTAAATTAACAGAACAGAATCCAGAGCAAATAATTAAAATTTTAACAAATGAAAATCATTTCTCTGGTTTATATACAAACCCTCGTTTCCTTTTATCTCCTCCAAAAAACAATAAAATCAGGATTTCAGGCATTGAAGGTGCTTAAAAGCTCGGTTTTTAGCCATTATCAATCAAAACAGGTCTCTAAACAAACGTTTTTTCTTCAATATCTATACTTTCATTTCTCAAAACAAGCGTTTTTTCCATGCTATTACGACAGTGATAGTACAAGAAAAACGTTTTTTTCGTACTATCACTGTCGTCAACTTACAGGAAAACTGGTTTTTTCATTGTATCACTGTCGCCCATTTTCCAGAAAAATAAGCTTTCTTATTCAGACAAAAAACAATTCACAAGAGACAATAAATTTAATCAATAAATAATAAAAAATTATGTATCAAAAACGAATTTTACCTTTTACTGATTTAGGACGCGATAATGCAATGACAATCTGTTGGGAAAAATATAACAGCTCAACAGCTCCGAACAGAGTAATTAATGTTACTATTTATGCCGAACTTAATTCAAGAAAAGTACCTTATCATGTTGCCAGAATGTTGAAAAACTCTACAGCATCTACCTATTATAATGCAGTAAAAGATGCCATTTTGGCGGTTGATTATCTGCATCAGTTAGAGTCGCAGTTTATCCAGGTTTTTAATTTTGGGGTAAAAAGATTGGTAAGTCCCTTGTTTCTGGCGGGCGACCGTTCGTTTTATGGTTTGGATATTTCGACCGGTAATCTTCCGAAACTCACTACAGAGGCTGAAGTGATGGCTTTCGGACCTACCATTGTTGATGGAGATGCATCCAGAATGGCTGTAGTGGGTGCTGTGGCAATGGTTTTTCCTACAGCAGGAGAAATTGATGCTGCCCGAATTGATGCCAGAAATAAAATAAATGCTGAAAGTACTGCCAAAGATGCTTTTGGTTCGGCGTCAAGGGCATTAATTGCTCTGAATTTACTTGTTGACCCGTTGATTAAACAATGCGCCGATTCGGCAGAAACTTTTTACAGCCGTTTGCCAGCCCCCGCAATGCGTGATGCATGTATTGGGTGGGGTAATGTCTATATTTCCGTCGGCAGCGGTTCTGTAATTAAATTTACAGTGTTGGATTCTATCACACACCTCCCGGTAGATTTGATGGAGGGGCAAGTAAACAAAAATGGAGATAGCGCCTTGTCGGACCCAACAGGAGTATTGATTTTAAATACAACTGTAGTTGGTACTGCGGCAGTAAATTTCTCGAAAATAAACCCTTCAACCGGGCTGGAGATGTATGCACCGTATGCTTTCGCGCTTGATATTGTTGATAAAAGCAATGTTGAATATACGGTTTATGTTGTAAAGTTGGCATAAACAGGAATTTTGAATGATTTGTCCTTAACATTTAAAGATAAATCTGATTTTAAAAAATATTAGTTAAATAATTTTGTGAGATTAAAAACTTTATTGTAATTTTGCAGGCAGTAGTTAAAAAGTTTTTTCATAAAAAGTGTTTTAGTGACGTCCTCGCCTAGTTAGCGGGGACGTTTTTTTATGGTAAAATGATTGCTAATGATACATACTTAATACAATATACATAGTACCTGATACTTTTTTACTACTTTTACACCCAATACCTAAACCTCCATTATGTTTCGAAAAAATAGTACAGGATTTTATAAAAATTGTTTGAATAATTCTTTTCGATTTATTTTTAAACTACTGCTTACCCTCATTGTTTTCAATGCTTCATCGGTCTCTGCACAAAATGTCTGGTCGCTTCAAAAGTGTCTGGATTATGCTTTGAAAAATAATATCTCTATCAAGCAAAATCAATTAACAGTAGCAACTTCCAACGAAAAAGTAACTCAGAGTTATGCCGCATTTCTCCCAAACTTGAATGGCAATGTAGGGCAGAGTTATGATTATGGAAGATATGTAAACCCTTTCACCAACCAGTTTGCGAATACAAGGGCGGTGAGCGATAATTTTTCTTTGAGCAGCAGCATGACTTTGTTTAATGGCTTGCAGATGCAAAATACATTGAAGCAAAGTAAGCTTGATTATGTGTCGAGCGAATGGGATTTGAAGAAAATTGCAAATGATATATCATTGAATGTTGTGTCGGATTACCTGCAGGTATTATTTGCGATGGAAAATCTTTCGGTGGCTAATCAGCAATTGGATTTGATAAAGAAACAACAGATTAATACCAAAAATTTATTCGATGCCGGAAGTGTTGCAAAGGGTAGTCTCCTCGATATTAATGCCCAGGTTGCCACCGATGAACTTGGTGTGATAAATGCACAGAACGGCTTGGATATTGCATATCTGAATCTGCAGCAATTATTGGATTTGGATTCGGTAAAAGATTTTACGATAGAGAAACCGATACTGCAATTGCCATCTGATAATATTACAACTTTAAATTCGGACCAGGTTTTTGCAAGTGCAGAAAAAACATTACCCGAAATAAAAAGTGCCGATGTGAAATATCAAAGTGCATTGATGGGCTTATCCATTGCACGCGGAGGCAGAAGTCCGAGATTATCATTAAGCGGCTCTTACGGAAGTGGTTATTCTGATCAACTGCAAGGTATCAGTGGTTTTACTTATGGTGCTCCTGCACAAATAGGCATTGATGGAAATGGTATCCCTGTCTATTCAACTTCTCCGGAAGTAATTCCAA
>DATMPR010000406.1:0-6509 GCA_035567575.1 Bacteroidia bacterium | reverse complement strand
AATTTTAAATATCTGTTTCGGGAAACTATCCATTATGCAATTCTCAACTTGAAAGTCCTCAAGGTTTTTTAAATATTTTAAAGTAACCGGTAATTTTAAAGTATCATCAGTATCGCTAAACTTAAATGTTTTAAGTTTTTGCAAATACGCGATCTCAGCCGGAATGCTATCAATTTTTGTATTACTTAATTCCAAATGATAAAGGTTTTGCATTTTTTTTAAATCGGCCGGAAAAGCTGTGAACTGATTATTATAACTCGCAAAATAAACCAGATTAAACATGTCGCCAATGTTTTTTGGGAACTCCGTTACCTCGTTACCGCTTAATTTTAAAACCTGCAGATCTTTTAATTTGTAAAGCTTTTGATAATCTTTTGGGTCCAGTTTTTTATAACTCAGATCCATTTTGTAAACACCGCCTTCAACTTTAAGTGCATCTTTTAGATCGACATACACTTTACTGCCCATGGGACCGTATTTTTCAAATTCTTTTTGCGAGAAAGAAATGAGGCTGAATGAAAAAAATATGAAGAAGAAATTATTTTTCAATGTTGAGATATTTGGAAGTAAACATCAAGAAAAATATTAAATAATCAAATAGCAATCACGACTTTTAATACAGAAGTTTTACGCTTGGTATTTGTAAAGGTGTTCTAAGTTGGGAGGACAGCCTTTTTTATCCCACCATTAAAATCGCGGGTTGACAGAATCCAAATTGAAGAGGGTTTTAAAGCTGCTAGTGATAGTTGTTAAATATTTTCCAACTTAATTCGTATGACTTCAATAATTCTGAACCATTTAAGTTAAGTGAGATAGAATTATTTTTCGCGTACAACTCAAGATCTTCGGTTGCCATATTACCGGTTAGTTCTTCTTTAGCCATAGGACAACCTCCAAATCCATGAACCGCTACATCAAAACTGCGGCAACCGCTTTTGTAAGCTGCCTCAATTTTTTCCATTGCTTTTGGCTTGGTGCTGTGTAAATGAGCGCCAATTTGTACGTTTTTAAATTCAGGAATTAAGCTAGAAAACAAATAAGTAATATTTTCAGGAGTTGAGCAGCCAATTGTATCAGCCAGTGCAATTATTTTGATTCCCATTTCGGATAATTTTTTGGTCCACTTAATTACAATATCCGAATTCCATTCGTCAGCATACGGATTTCCAAATGCCATTGAAATGTAAACTACCATTTCTTTTTTATGTTTGATGCAAAGGTTTTGAATTTCTTCAACGCGTATTAATGATTCTGCGATGGATGAATTTGTATTACGCTGTTGAAATGTTTCTGAAATTGAAAACGGAAATCCTAAATATTTTATTTCTTCAAATTTACAAGCGTCTTCTGCACCGCGCGTGTTGGCGATAATGGCTAATAATTTTGATTTTGTTGTTGATAGATCTAATTTCTTTAATACTTCTGCCGTATCCGTTAATTGCGGAATTGCTTTTGCCGAAACAAAACTTCCGAAATCGATCGTATCAAAACCAACTTTTAATAATTGATTAATGTACTCCACCTTTAATCCGGTTGGGATAAATTGTTTAATGCCTTGCATGGCATCGCGTGGGCATTCTGTTATTTTCATTTTATCTACGAATATGAATCACTTACGAATGTACGAATTTAACCCCTATTCTATTTTGGTTGTTTTTTTATAATCGATTTACAGATCCTTTTTATTAAACCCGGTCCCTCATAAATAAATCCTGTGTATAATTGAATCAGATCAGCACCGGCATTTATTTTTTCGATGGCATCTTCGGCGCTGTGAATCCCTCCCACCCCGATCACAGGAAAAGCATTATTTGATCTTTGTTTTAAATATTTTATGACCTCAGTGCTGCGTTCAGTTAAAGGTTTTCCGCTTAATCCGCCTGCGCCAAATTTTTCAATTTCTTCTTTTGTGTAATCCAAACCATCACGACTAACTGTTGTGTTTGTCGCAACAACGCCGTTTAGTTTTGTTGTTTTTACAATATCGATTATATGATCCAGTTGTGTATCGGTTAGATCGGGTGCAATTTTTAGAAGGATCGGTTTAGGTTTAGGTTTCGCGTTATTTAATTCCTGGAGCCGGTTTAATAATTTAGTGAGAGGTTCTTTTTCCTGCAGATCGCGCAAGTTTGGTGTGTTTGGCGAACTCACATTCACAACAAAATAATCTACTACATCAAATAATTCCAAAAAATTTATTTCGTAGTCCTTAATGGCTTCTTCGTTTGGTGTTGTTTTATTTTTTCCAATGTTACCGCCAATGATCAGGGTTTTATCTTTTCTGTGCTTCAGTCTTTCGGCTGATGCTTTTACTCCTTCATTATTAAATCCCATACGGTTTATAAGAGCATCATTTTTAGGAAGCCGGAAAGAGCGCGGTTTATCGTTACCGGGCTGAGCTTTTGGGGTTACAGTACCAATTTCAACAAAACCAAAGCCTAAATCACCAAATTCATTAAAAAGTTTGGAGTCTTTATCCATACCCGCCGCCAAACCAATCGGGTTCTTAAAATGGAGTCCAAACAGGGTTTTTTCTAGTTTCGGGTGTTTACAGCAGTAAATGGAACGGAATAAGGACGGAAAACCGGGTATTTTATGAAGGAATCTGATAAGCGAAAAAGTAAAATAATGGGCTTTCTCTGGCTCCATAAGGAAAAGAAAGCTTTTTACGATTTTGTACATAGGCATACAAAATTAGCTTTAAAGGGCTAAGAACCTCATGGCCAGTGTTGAAATGTTGATAAAAAGGCGCAAATTTTAAGATTTTTTGTAATTTATTTCAAAATATATATATCTTTGCCCCCAAATTAAACTTAAACAAAAAACTCAACAATGAAAAAAGTATTATCAATCGTAGCTGTTGCCGCTATTTGCGCTACTTTCGTAGCTTGCGGCCCATCAAAAGAAGAAATTGAAGCAAAAGAAAAAGCAAAAGCTGATTCAATCGCTGCAGTAGAAAAAGCAAAAACTGATTCTATTGCTGCTGCTGACGCAATGGCTGCTGAAGCTGCTGCTGCTGCTGAAAAAGCAAAAGCTGATTCAACTGCAATGGCTGACTCAATGGCTAAAGCTGCTGAGAAAAAAGGTGGTAAAAAGAAATAATTCTTAACCCCTAACAATCATTAAAAAGCCCTGCAGTTTGTGCGGGGTTTTTTATTTTCGACATGTTAAAATGGCTTGAAGATAATGCACCGGGATGCTTTTTTAAAAGCACTTTTGGGGTTGATTGTCCGGGTTGTGGCATGACCAGAGCCTTTTTTGCGCTTCTAAGAGGCGATCTTATAGGATCTTTAGCTTATAATCCTGGTTTAATTCCTTTTCTTCTGACTGTCGCTGCTCTTTTAATTCAAATAAAGATAAAACACCCAAAAGGCGGTTATTTAGTCATGGGTTTATTTATTTTCACCTCGCTTGTTGCGATCATAAATTTTATAGTGAAACAACATGCAATAATTTCAGCACATCTTTAAAACGCCTGCCTGATATTTTGGATATCGGCTTTAAAGTTGAAGAATTGGTACAGCGTTAGTTTATTCCTGACAGCAAAACCAAAGAACAATCCCAATGAAGAAATAAAATAACCTGCATTTGCCGCCATAGCCGCCCCCGTTAAATTATATTTCGGCATTAAAATTGAGGCTAATACCATGGCAAAAACAAATCCCATAAAATTACAGCCGGCAATGAATTTTAATTTTCCGAGTCCGCTAAAATAATGACTAATTACTGTAGAAAAACTAATGCATAAAATGCCGGGCGACAACCAAAGCATTAAATGTTTTACCTGATCAAAATCCTCTCCCAAAAGGTAAATGAACACATCAACGGGAATAAACCAAATTACAACAACAGCAATACAGCTCAAAAAAAATGCGGTTTTTGCCAGTGTAATTACAATACCGCGGTTAAAAGGAGTGTCTCCTGTGTTGGATATTTTTGCCAATACAATTGGCGTGATCCCGGAAGCGATGATCCAAACCGATTCAATTAAAGACGAGGCGGCAGAATATAAACCTACCAACGCGCTTGCGCTGAAAAAATACCAGGTAAAACGGTTTACCTGAACATGGAACCAGCCGGCCAGCTGACAAAAAAATCCATTAGCAAAAACTGCTTTTAATGAAAACTCAAGTTTACCATCATCTTCAAAAATGTATTTAATAACCTTTACGGATGAAATAATAAAGGATACAGAAAAAGAAATGAATAACGGAATTATATACGCCTTGAAAGTAAAATCCTTTAAATACAAAATAAAAAATGTTATGCCGCAAATCAATAACAAAGGTTGTAAAACGCTTAAAAAATTATAAAGTTTCACGTTTTCTTTTGCAAGTATGATCACCATGTTAAAGGTGTTTAAAATAACCAAAAGCGATAAAAAAAGCATGGTTATTTCAAAGCCGCCAATTTCTTTATTCAACAGAAAAAATATCAGGTTAGAAACAGAAGTCGCAGCTAATGTCCATACCAAACCATTCACAAATAATTTTTTTAGATTGAATTTTGGAACGAAATACACTAACGAATAACCCGTATAAATTTCATTTATGATCTGAATGTTGGCGATGTTTAATACAAATAAGCTTATTTCACCACGTGTATTAAGACCTAAGTATTTTGCCGAAATAATAAGAATTAAGAAATTGATGATAGCGACAAAGCCCTTGGTAAAAAGTGTTTGTATGATGTTTTTGATCATTTAGGCTTCGCGATTGCTAAAAATACATTTTAAAACGGATTTTTACCCGATATATTACTTAAAGTAAAAAAATTATTACATTTGCAGTCCCAAAATGGTAGATGTAGCTCAGTTGGTTAGAGCACTAGATTGTGGTTCTAGGGGTCGTGGGTTCGAATCCCATCATTTACCCCCAAAAACCCTGCAAATGCAGGGTTTTTTTATGACTAAAAGAATATTAATTGTCAGAAGTCTCTCTTAAAAATTGTACAAGAGGATACATGGCTTTATAACCATCAATTGTGAACTTTTCGAAGTTTTTAGATTTGAAATCTTTCTCTTTGACCTTATGGTAAACTACAAAACTCTTTAATTTTAAATACTCCAGATATTTACTTTCTTTGTCAAAACCTTTAGGCGCTGTTTTTAATTTGTCCTCATCCGACAGATCATCAAAATATTTTTGAAAAGATTTTGCTTTCATAATTTTCGTGAGCTTAGCGCCGTTATAATCTATTTCCTGACGGATCGCTTGTAATTGCGGCGGTTCCGGCTGCCAATTTCCACCGGCTAAAAACATATTACCCGGTTCAAAATGAAAATAATATCCTGCCGCCGATGACTTTTTGCCGCCCGGACTAAAATAAGCACCAAAATGTGTTTTATAAGGGGTTTTGTCTTTGCTAAACCTTACATCTTTATAGATACGGAATACACAATTTTTAGCAAGCATATCGCCTCCGATTTTTTTGTCGAATTTATTTATAGCGATAATTAATTTTTGAACAAATACTTCAAATTCTTCTTTAGCTTCGAGGTATTTTGATTTATTTTTTTCGAACCAGTCGCGGTTATTGTTGTTTTTTATTGCTTTTAAAAAACTAATTGATTTTTCGAATGCCATATTAATCTGTTATTTTTTCGGTTATTTTTTTAAAAAATTTAAATTGTGTTAAGAATTCTCTTGCTACAATGCGCACTAAAGTATAAACCGGAATAGCAACAACCATTCCGCTAATGCCGGCTAAGGTTCCTGCCATTAAAACTACAATAAATATTTCAAGCGGATGCGCTTTTACTGTATTTGAAAAAATAAATGGCTGAAAAATTAACGCGTCCAAAATATTTATACTCATCAAAGTAATAAAAACTTTAGTTATTACATTTCCGATCTGATCGTATTGTCCTAATTCAATACAGCCGCTTACGCCTAAAAATAAAGCGAAACACAAAGTGATCATTGGTCCGATATACGGTATTACATTAAACAAGCCCGCCATAAAACCAATTATCAGGGCATTTTTAATTCCCAATACAGATAAACTCAACCCGGCTAAAATCCCAACTATTAAAACATCAATAATTAATCCGGTAAAATATTTGCTCAGCATTTTTTTTGAAGTAATAAGTATTTCTTTTACTTCCTTCTCTATTCTGGGCGGAGTTAATAAAAGAATAGTGCTGCTTACTGTAAATTCATCCTTTAAAAGAAAAAATGTAATAAACGAAATACAAAATAAACCACCCAGAAAACTACTTAAGTAAGCGATCAGATTATTTACTATTAACGAAACATTTCCGAAATTAAATACCGAATTAAATTGCTCGTTAAAAGTTGCCTGAATCGCGCTTTCACTTCCTAATTGTGAAAACAAATATTTTAAACCCGGGTATTGATCTAAAATGCCATGCAATACATCGTAAAAATTCAAGTCCGACATAAACGATACCTGCCGGATAAGCGGAGGTAAAATAAGAATGAAAAACAAAGCAAAAACGCCAAAAATAATTACCAAAGTTAAAAACGATGCAATACCATCGTTAACTT
>DATMPR010000405.1:0-2311 GCA_035567575.1 Bacteroidia bacterium | reverse complement strand
TTTATTCTCCAATCCTTGATCACCATATTAAAATGTCTTATTATTAATCAACAACTAAATATAATTTAACATCATATTGGAGTTGAATAATGCGATCTCTCTTTTTTGAATGATCCGTTCTCCAATATTTTTCTTTTCAATTTTATTAGGCAATAGAATACTAAATGTAGTTCCTTTGCCTTCCTCGCTCTCTAAACTTATTGCCCCGTTTAGTTTTTGCAACGAATTTTGAATAATAAATAATCCAAGCCCTGTTCCCTTTACTTTATTCGTGCCTCTGAAAAACATATCAAAGATCTTTGTGTGATATTCTTTTTTTATCCCCATTCCATTATCTGATACAATAATTTTGATCATGTTATTAGGTGTATTTGCAATTGAAACTTTAACAAATGGAATGCCGGTTTTATTGGAATACTTTATACTGTTTTCAAACAGCTGCCTGAAAATAGTTTTAATAAGTTTTTGATCGGAATAAAACGTCTCAGTGCAGTTTATATTCACAGAAAAAATTATTTTTTCGAAATCTGCCATGTATTTATATTCACGAAATGTCGATTTACATACCTCTTCAAAATTGATAGTTTCAGTTTTGGTTGATTCACTTTTTATATCTGCTACCAGTCCTAATTCATCAACAACATGGGTAAGTTTTTGCCAACACTGATCAACCATAGAAAAATATTTTAATGCCAGGGGGTCTGAAATTTCACTGTTGGCGAGATTAGTAAGGCCTTTTACAGTTGCTAATGGTCCTTTAATATCGTGACCTGACCTCCAAAAAAACATTTCAAGTTCCTTATTTGTTTGCTTTAATGCACTTATCTGATTTACTATTTGTTGTTCCATGATACTGAAATTATTCCTAAGAATATCCACTTCATACTTAGAGTCTTTGATTGGAAGCATAACTCTTTCAGTAAAATCACTTTTTACAAATTCTGCGATCTTTTCTTTTAGGTGAGTTATTGAACGCGATACTTTTTTGGAAACAGAGAGGGAAACAATAATGCTTAAACAAATAAATGCAGCCCATAAAAACATGAAGATAGTTTTTATTTGTGAAATACCGGACTTTTCTTTTTGCGTAGCAATAGCAGCCATGGCTTTAAATGATAGATTTATTTCATGAGTAGTTCCATCGATCCTTTTTTTAACCCCAGCCTGGTTCTTTAATCCTATTTTTTCAGAATAATTCGCCAATCTTAAAAACTGTTCAGAATAATTATTAAGAACAAAAATAATTTCTTTTTTCTTTGAGGGTATAATACTGTTATCATTTTTTAAGTGAACGTTGATCATTTTATAAAGCTGAAGATACTTTATAATATATTGTTTTTCCTGCCGGATAATAAAATCTTTTTCATTACGCCTTAACTGGAGGATGTTAACCAGTCCTATTTCTTCATTATATTTTTCCAGCTTATGGGCATAGTTTCTCATTTCTCCTTCTACTCCATAATCTTTAAAACCTAATTCTTTAATGTATCTTATAATTGTATCGGTCGAAGCCCTATATTTAAAAAATTCTGTTCTTACTTGTTTTATGTTAGTATCTAACTCAAAATCGAATTTTTTTTGAGATGAAGCTAGTTTGATTAAAGAAGAATCTATAATACTGCAAATTTTATAATGCTTGTTGAGAAGTTCGCTCTTTCCGGTTTCAAAGAATTTAGAGTTTATGGTTTCATAATTATAAAAATCATGAGTTACCATTGCGTCTTCAAGAAGAAGGGTATATGTATTGTCAATATCCTCCTTTATTTCAGAGAGATTACCTTTGGTTTTCTCGATACAATTAAATGAAATAAAAGAAATAAGAATAGTAATCACCGAAAAGGAAATTAATACCGCTGATAATTTACCATGAATAGTGGAAAATTTAGGGAGACGCTTTAGTTTGGAAAAGTTTATCATAATAATAAGTTTTGCTTTTGTAATATTTTTATCAAAAGTATAGTTAAGACTTTTCAACAAGAATTCAGATTCATTTCGTTTTATACATCTGTAAGTTTTTTGTTTTTCTTGTGTCTTGTGCCTTATTTTTTTTACACTCAGGTAATATAAAATTTACATTTTAAAGAAAAACAAGCGTTGAATTCAAAGCAAAATTAGTTTCGGAGCAGAGAAAATTTTCCTGTTTTTCTAGGTCATTAAGAACCATAAATCCTTGCCAAAAGTCAGATTAGCGGTAAAACTATACCTGAAAACACTACAAATTCGGCGAATGGTCACAAAAGGGGCGGTGAATGGTAAAAATTTCCTATCATGGAAACTAAAAAATCAATAAAAGTTTCCTAAGTTTGTGGCC
>DATMPR010000404.1:0-6886 GCA_035567575.1 Bacteroidia bacterium | reverse complement strand
CTGCACCGAGAGGAGTGCCGCAAATTGAAGTAACGTTTGACATTGATGCTAATGGTATCCTTAGCGTATCTGCAAAAGATAAAGCAACCGGTAAAGCGCAGAACATACGTATTGAAGCCAGCAGCGGGTTAAGTAAGGAAGAAATTGAGCGCATGAAAAATGAAGCAGAAGCAAATGCTGATGCCGATAAAAAAGCCAAGGAAGAAATTGAAAAATTGAACCTGGCCGATGCGATGATCTTCCAGACTGAAAAACAGTTGAAAGAATACGGCGATAAATTACCTGCTGATAAAAAAGGCACAATTGAAACTGCATTAACAGATCTTAAAGCCGCACACAGCGCAAAAGATGTTGCAAAAGTAGATACAGCAATGACTGCAATAAACGCAGCATGGCAAGCAGCTTCACAGGAAATGCACGCAGCCATGAACGACCAGCAAAAGAAAGAAGGCGGAGACGGCCAGCAAAATAACACAGATGCAAACGCCAATAACCAAAACAACGGCGATAATGTGCAGGATGTGAACTACGAAGAAGTGAAGTAGAAGTAGAGTGGCAGGAGGCGGTAATGCTATATAGAGGAGCGGTCATGCTGAACTTGTTTCAGCATCTTAAAGATCCCGAAACAAGTTTGGGATGACAGAGCGGACAAAAAAATAAATTTATAGAAAACCGGTACTTGAATTGAAAGGCTGGTTTTTTGTTTAAAAAATAATTTTAAAACAAAAACATGAAAGTATTTGTAAGTTGGTCTGGGCAATTAAGTCAAAAAATAGGTGAAGTAATTAAAGACTGGCTTCCGTCAGTTTTGCAAACTGTAAAACCATATTATACTCCATCAGATATAGAAAAAGGAAGTAGGTGGAGTTCTGAAATTGCAAAAGAACTTGAACAATGTAAGATTGGAATTTTCATTTTTACTAAAGAAAATATAGATAGTTCTTGGATGATGTTTGAAGCAGGAGCAATTTCAAAAACTTTAGATTCTTCTAAAGTGTGCCCTTTGTTGTTTGGGATAGATAATTCTGATTTTAAAGGTCCTTTAACTCAGTTTCAAACTTCTCAATTTAATAAGAGTGACATAAAAAATTAATTAAAACAATTAACAACCAATTGGAACAAAAATTAGAAGATAAAGTTATAGATGAAGTTTTTGAAATGTGGTGGCCTAAACTTGAATCTAAAATTTCAAAAATTTTGGAAGAACAAAAGGTTGAAAACAAAGCACTCCGTGAAGATAGAGAGTTATTGGACGAAATACTTGCAATTGTAAGGTTTACCGCAAAAAACTCTACAAGTCCTACAAAGAGTAAATTAGGAAAAGCAAATTATGATGTTGAAAAATTTGAAAGTTTAGTAAGCTCTTTTATTGCATCTATGGAATTTATTTTTGATTGGGATTGGGAACATACTAAGTCTTGTTTAACGGAAGACTCCATAGATTATTTCATTTCACCTACCGGTAATTTTTTAAACCCAAATATTAAAGACGAAGGAAATAATTGGGCAAATAGAGTAGGCTTTTTAAGTAGTTATAGAAGCCTTAGGGAATTTATGAATGAAAATAAACTGCAAATAATAGAGCATTTCTCAGATAATAGTGATTTGCCATTTTAATAAGAAATAACGAATTGGCGCAAATTTGCAATCTGTTTATTTAACATTATTACATTTATTTAGTTCTTCCATTTTTTTCCTCTAGAAAAAAGCAAAACAAAGCAGTAATACATATCCGGTTACTGCAGCTAAACCATGAACAACAGCAAGCCATTTCGGTAATTTTTTTCCCGTTACATGTTTGTAGCCGAGTGTTAATCCTCCAAGAGCTGCGATAATAAATACGGTCATACTCGCAACCGGACGGGGTGCGGTCCAAACACAATAATTAACGAGGAGAGCAACACCTAATATTGCAAATATGCCATGCACTATCGCTGCTACAATAGGTGTTGGTTTATCTTTTAATACAAGCGAGATCAAATACATGCCAATAATGGCTGTCATTCCTAAAATTGCTACCGCTGTATATATGGTTGCCATAATTTTTTTTAATTATTGGATCTGACAATTAATACTGTAATTGCCAAAAATATCACTGCTTGTGCTTTCATTCGCATTACAGCGGTCTTCCGCACGTTTTCTGGTATCCTTGTATGTATACTTAGAATAATCGGATGTGGAAGTTCCGCTTCCGCTTGTATATGTTTTTGAGCAGTTACAGATGTAATCTTTTTTACAGGATGTTGTTGATGTTGCAACTACTATTACGCCCGCAATGACAAAAATTAATTTTTTCATTTATTTTCTTTTACCCTCATAATACAAATATACTTTGCCATAAGGGACAAGGAGTTACATAACTCTTATAAAAAGTTACATGAATCACAGTTGTTGAAAAAGGAATTGATAAACCGGGCTTAACAGCAATAGGCCGGGGACAAGACAAATCAATTGCTGATAACTCAACTGAAGACGGAAAAGCAAAAAATCGCAGAGTGGAGATTGTTAAACAACCATAAGCTCAGCCATTCCGTACAAATAATCGAGGATTATTTTTTTACAAACCTGTATGTAAAAATATTTTCCGAATCGGAAATGAAAACAGAATAAACACCGGTTGGATAATCTGTAACGCTAATTTTATTTGTCATGTAATCAAGGGTACCTTTGTAAACTACATCTCCAAAACTATTAATAATTGTATAGTTGGTATTTATAGGAATAAAACTAAAATTAATATTTAAATCAGTTGTCGCAGGGTTAGGAAAAACATCAGGTTTGTAATAAGCTAAACCAAGACATGGCCTTAAAAAAACAGGATTAGAAACAGTAGTGCTATTATCTTTATCAGTTTGCCTTAAGCGGTAATAATTTGTTTCCTGCTCAGGACTGGGATCTGTGAAAGTGTAATATTTTTTTTCATTGCTTGTTCCACTGCCTTTTATTGTTGCTAATGGAACAAAATCAACCGCGTTCACCGATCGTTCAACTGTAAAATAATCGTTATTCAATTCTGTCGATGTTGTCCAGTTTAATATAGCTTTATCTTTTTGACAAACAACTTTGAATTCACTAAGCTCAATTGGCAAAACGGCACCACTTTTATAAGCGAAAAAACTTCCCCAGGGATGGTTATCAATTGCACCAACATTAGCATGAATAAAATCGAGGGAAACAGTAGTTGCACCGTTAGTTGTTATAGCGTTGAACTTACTTAAGGCTTCAGGTCCGCTCATACCTATATTAACGTTATCATCGCTTAAAGCAGTTCCTACATTATTGTTGTAATAAAAACTGCCAACAGGTCCGCCGCAAGTTCCGGAATTAATATCGGGGCCAAATACTACACCTAAATTTGTTCCATTTAAAACTACATTTTCACCGTCGCTTGCACTGCACTCATATCCGCCAAAGTATGAATACATTGCATCACCCGCTGTATTGATCGGATTGGTTAGCGTAAGTGTTCCAAAGTTCATGTTTGTTGCCGCGTTTTGTGAATTTAAAAAAATAGCGGTAGCCACCTGGCCCATTCCTGCGTTGTTATATGTTATGTATAAATAATAATCCTGATATCTGTTGGTGGTTGAAGACTGTGAAGGTATTCCTAAATTGTAAACATTTGTGCCAACGCTTACTAAAGCTGTAACATCTATTGCATGTACCCCGGAAGCTCCACCGTATATAGTATTAAAAGTAGGAGTTACCTGGTTAGGTATATCAAATGTTAAAGGATTACCATTAAGAGTAACAATTGTAGCCGGGGCAGGACCAAGTCTTCCGGAAAAAAGATAAGCTTTGCGAATAGTGCTGCCCGCAGCAATGTTAACAGTAATGACTCCTGTTACGGGTGAAGTCTGGAAATAGTCAGGTGAATAACCGGCGCAGGTAACTCCACCATTAAATAAATCCTGGAAAAAACTCATTTGCGCTGAAATTTTTCCGGGAAACACTAACAAGGAACCCATAAATATTTTTATAAAAAAGGTCCTTTTCATTTTGTTTTGAATAATAATACTAAAGTATAAAAAAATTTGATATAAAAAATAAAAATAATTAATATTTAACTAGCTGTATTCTACAGTTATTTGCCCGAAAACACCCAAATGTTTATTTTTGCGCCATGTTTAAAAAAGCTATCCCATTTGTCCTGTTATTTTTTCTATTTGTCTCAATGAAGGCCCAAAAGAACATTCCCGGCACTACCGAATGTAAATTGGTACATGATAAAAAAACAAACCGTGATTATTTTACTAAGACCGATACCTACGCCGATGAGCCTATTGGATTTGATTCGAGAGAATTTATCTTAGCCAATTTCAGGCTTCCGAAAAAACAATACGGAAAAAGGGACAGGGTTTATTTTTCTTATATTGTAGAGAAAGACGGTTCAATTTCTTTTTTTAAGTTATTATCGCTTACAAGCGATAAAGAAATAGAAAATGAAGCAAAACGCGTGATGAGCTTAATGCCAAAACATTTAGCCGCGCGATGCGCCAAAGAATATGTAGCTTCCATGAAGGAAATTTCTTTTCCGGTAGATTGGCAAACTAAGAATTAATTTTTATTCAAAACTCTTTAACCAATGCTCTGCAGCCCACTTGGTTTTAAAAAGTTTAGCAGGCACAATGGGTTTATTGACTTTCATAAATAAATTACCCAAAATCAATTGACCCAGTGAACGAATAACAAAGGCCTCAGCTGCAATAAAATCGCGGTGCGGGCCTGAACCAATATATTCTCTTGCTTCTTTACTTACTGTGGTATATTCTCCGGCGTTGTTCAATACCAAAACTTTTTTACCCGCAGCAATTTTCTGAATACACTCCAGGTTTTGTTTTATATCCTCTACATCGTATTCAGTATCGTCTGCACAATCTATCTCAACGATCCCATCTGATCTTAAATAAATAACCGAATGATTAAATTCAGCGATCTGGTTCTTATTTACCAAAGGATCTTCCATGAATTAATTTCTTTTCTCAAACGGAACTATTATTCCGGTCTCACAATAATTTTTTAGTCCTTGTAAAAGTTGCCCCCAGCAAAAGTTACTAATTGCAAAATGTTCATTCGCTTGCTGCCAATTATTATGAAAAAAATAAACGGCAGTGCCATCTCTTTCAGGTGTAAGCGCAAAACCAATTTGAGTTGGCATCCAATCGTGCATGGCTTCTGTCATTTGCCAGGTACATTCTTTGTTTGGTTCTGTATGAATTACTTTAGCGCGCCAATCATATTCAGCGCCAAAATAAAAACGATAAATTTCATTTAGAGCCGGTTTGCCTGCGCTTTCAAGCGGCCACCACGCATTGAGTCCTGCAGGAGTTGTAAAGGCACTAAACACTTTTTCAGGACCCGCTTTGACAAAAAATCTGTGAAGTATATCCGGCATTTTTGATCTTATTTTAATCTAAGTTAAGAAAATAATGTAAATTTACACAATGGGAGCAGCCATGTTTTTTTCGCTGGGAATGGTTATAATGCTTTGCGTTCCCATAATCTGTTATTTTTTCGCTAAAAGAGTTGGCCGCAGGCCCTGGTTATGGTTTTGCATTAGTTTGTTTTTACCCGGAGTTGCGGCTATAATTTTGTTCATTTTGCCTGATCTTACAGAAACTGAAAATAATTTAAATAAAATTTTATGATGAATATAATCTTATCAATACACTGGATCTTAATTTCGGCGGGATGGTATTTCCTAATGGGAATATTGCACGATATTTTTGTAATTAAAAATCATAAAGGTCCGTACGACAGGGAACTATTGCGTTTATTAATGGATGGACACGTGTTAATGTTATCAGGAATAATTTTGGCAATATGTTATTTCATGATGATGAATAAAATACAATACGCGCCTTGGATCGCTTTAATTGTTGGTGTTGGAATGCTGGTGTATTGTTTTATGATCTTCCCTTTTCTGAAATCATTTGTCACCATGTTTATTAGTGTAATGGTGGTCCTTGTAGCGCTTCGTTTAAATTCCGATTATTAGTTAAAGCATCTGATTGGACAAAAACTGTCAGATATTCATGAATAATTATTTTCGTTAAACTAAAATTAGTATTTTTATTTCAAATCAATAGTCATGAAAAAAATAAAATTTATCTCAGCCTTAACTTTAACAGCATTGTTCGCGGCAGCGCAAAACGGTGCTTATTTTGAATATAAAATTACTTCGGCAAAAGGAATGAACGGTGTTTCAGCAGTTAAACATTCTGAATACGGTTCGTTATCTACCATGACGATGAACTCACCAAAAATACCGGGCGGCAGCATGGTTATGACTACTCTTAGTAAGAAAGAAAATCCTGATGTGTTTTATATGTTAAACGATAAAGCTAAAACATATAGTGAAATGAAAAGAAATGCTTCCGGAGATCATGGAGAAGACAACAACACTTATACTGTGAAAAAAATAGGCAGCGAAACTATTAATGGTTATAAATGCATTCATGCAACTGTTACGAGTGATAAAGGGACTGTTACCGAAGTTTGGAATACTAAAGATATACCTGATTATGCAAAATATTCTGAAGCGATAAACAAGAACAGCAAAATGGGTTCTTCAAAGCGTGAGGCAGCTTTAAAAGATGCAGGTTGTGAAGGCTTTCCCGTTAAAATGGTTCATCAGGATAAAGAGGGTGATATGACAATGGAGCTTCAAAAACTCGAAAAGAAATCATTTGATAAATCTGATTTTGAAATCCCAACAGGTTATACTAAATCAAACGCGCCGGGTGCCGGCGCGGCAGGAATACCGGGCGTGAAAACTCAGGAAGAAATAATGAAAATGACTCCTGAAGAACGTGCGAAGTATATTGAAGAATTAAAGAAACAATACGGGAAATAGTGGAAGTGGTTTCGATTGCGCTCAGCCACC
>DATMPR010000403.1:0-3482 GCA_035567575.1 Bacteroidia bacterium | reverse complement strand
AAGTATTAAATATACTCCATGCAAAAAATTACAGATTGGTGTTGAGTATTCTTTATTAAGAAATAAAATTCACATGCCGGGCGGTTTAACTGATTCTCTTTTTAATGCAGATCCAAAACAATCTACGCGCAGCCGTAACTGGTTACAAAGTCCATGGAATATTATTTCTGCAAACATCAATTATAAAATTAGTGAGAACACTTCTTTAAGTTTTAAATCTTCTTACCTTTTTAGTCAGCGCGATCTGGTTTGGCGTAATGAAGATGGCGGCCCGCAAGCAAAAGACAGCATCACTCCTAATTTAACTTATGTTAACCGTGAAGTTGAGCACGAGTATTTCCGCAGCCTGACAAACGAATTGCGCTTTCTAACCAATTACAATTTGGGCAGTCAAAAACAAACATTTTCTTTTGGTGTGAGATATGCTAATGCATACAAAAAAAATCAGCACGGAGCAGCGGGAACAACCGGCAGTGATCTGGATTACACTTTAACATCACCGTGGGGCGGTGAAATGAATTTTTATACAACTAACATTGCTCTCTTCACTGAAAATACATTTAGAATCGGTAAACGTTTAAGCATAACTCCTGGTTTACGTTATGAATATTTAAGTACCATTGCAGACGGGTATGACGAAAATAAAGCAGGAGACAGTAATGAAGAAATTGTAAAAGCTAAAATGCAAAAAAATACACGCACGTTTTTATTGGGCGGATTAGGGCTGCAGTTTAACACTAGCGAAACAACTAATTTTTATGCGAACTATAGTCAGTCATACCGGCCAATTACTTACAGCGACTTAACCCCGTTTGGTACAGTTGCAAAAATCGATAAAAATTTAAAAGATGCTTCTGCGGACAATGTTGATATTGGGTACAGAGGCAGCATTAAAAATATTTTAAATTTTGACGTGAGTCTTTTTTACATCAACTATAAAAACAAAATTTCAATCGTCGAAAAAATACAAGACACAATTACTTACTTATTCAGAACAAATGTTGGAAGCGCCGAACATAAAGGTGTTGAAGCTTATGTTGAATTAAATATTTTAGATGGTTTAATTTCCACAAGCAGATTAGGAAAGTTAAGTGTTTACAATTCGTTTGCTTATGTTAATGCGCGGTACATTACAGGTGAATATGCGGGAAAAATAGTTGAATATGCGCCAAAATATATTGAACGTTTAGGGATCAACTATAATATTAAAAAGTTTTCGGTTAACGCTCAGTATTCGTATAACGCTGTTGCCTATGGCGATCCATCGAATACAAAATTTGCTTCTAATGGTTTAGTTGGATTCATTCCTTCTTATAGTTTAATTGATGTCTCAGCCTCTTATAAAATAAAAAACTACCAATTTAAATTCGGCGTGAATAATATGTCAAATGCAAAGTATTTCACTTTAAGAACCGGAGAATATCCGGGACCGGGAATTATTCCTTCACTCGGTCGAATGATCTACGGCGGAATCTCTGCAACTTTTTAATGGTGCTTTCTTAAAGCAACTGCCGCGATCACAACACTAAAAACAGTTAATACCGCTCCCATCATAAATGGCGCACCGGGAAAATATATTGGTGCATTTTCAGCGGTAAAATAAGAAAACAGTCCCGTCATTAAAATTGGTCCGACAATAGAAGCAACGCTCATTAAACTTGTCATCGCTCCCTGCAATTCGCCCTGTGCATTTGCAGGAACCTGTGAAGAAACAATTCCCTGAATTGCCGGGCCGGCAATTCCTGCCAAAGCATACGGAACCATAAACGCGAACATCATCCAGCCCCGTGATGCAAAAGCAAATAATGTAAATCCTACAACATACAAACACAAACCGACAAACACCGCTTTGTTTTGTCCTAATGCTTTCATTATCGGCCTGATCAAACCTCCCTGCACAACTGCAATTGAAACACCGACAAATGCAATTGAATAACCAACCCATTGTTCGTTCCATTTAAATTTTTCTATTGTGAAATATGTCCAGGTACTTTGTGCTGCATGGCCGGCAATGTAAATTAACGTGGTCGCAGTTATCAGTCCTAAAATAGAAGGATACTTTTTTAATTGCAGTAAAGAGCCTAATGGGTTCGCGCGTTTCCAATCATAAGCGCGACGGTTTTCTTTCGATAATGATTCCGGTAAAATAAAAAATCCGTACAGCCAATTTAATAATGATAATGCTGCTGCAACTAAAAACGGTGCGCGTACACCAAACTGACTAAACACACTTCCCAACAGCGGACCAATTATAAATCCTAAACCGAACGCGGCGCCGATCATTCCAAAATTTTGTGCGCGTTTTTCGGGCGGACTAATGTCTGCAATATATGCTGATGCAGTGCTAAAACTTGCACCGCAAATTCCGGCAATAATTCTTCCAACAAACAACCACCACAATGTTGGCGCAAAAAATAAAAATAAATAGTCAACACCCAAACCAAATAAAGAAGTTAATAATATTGGCCTTCTTCCAAAACGATCGCTTAGTCCGCCAAGCACAGGAGAAAAAACAAATTGCATTATTGCGTAAGCAAAAGTTAACCAGCCGCCATAGCTCGCCGCTTCGCTCACGTTACCTCCCGTTAGTTGTTGAATTAACGATGGCACAACCGGAATAATAATTCCAATGCCGGTACAATCTACCAGCAGGGTAATGAAAATAAAAAGCAATGCTTTCTTATTTGTTTCTTGAATCATAAAGCGCGTTGCAAATGTAATCAGATTGTTGGGGGAACAAAATTATTTTTCCTTTACTTTTTTAATGTTGGCGTAATAATTACGGTCGAGCGTAACTTCCATTTCCTTTGGTAAACCAAGAGAGTTCCATTTTTCGGTCGGCCTTAAAAGCAGGCTATTATTTCCAATATTAATTCTAACCGGCATGTTGAATCCCTTAATACAATTAGACCAACGAACTGATAACACATCGTTTTTCCAATAATATTCAAAAGTTGGAATTTGAGTTGTACGCAAATACTGGTCAAATATTTTTTGGAGATCCAATTTCAAAAATTTTATCATATAGGCTTCAACTTCTTGTGTTGTTGTAGTTGTGTGCCAAAATGTTTTGTTAATGTCGCGGAGAAATGCTTTCCAAAGACTATCATTATTTACAATTTGCCGGATCGTGTGAAGCATGTTGGAGGCTTTATAATACATGTCGCCTGATCCGTCGCGGTTAACTTCATAATCGCCAATGATTGGAACATCATTATCAATTCCCTTCCTTGTTCCAATTACATAATCAGCGCCAGCGTTTTTACCGTATAAATATTCAGTATATAAATTTTCTGAGTATGCGGTAAATCCTTCGTGGATCCAATTATCAGCAACGTCTTTTGCAGAAATATTATTTCCAAACCATTCATGACCGGATTCATGAATAATTATAAAATCCCACTTTAATCCCCAGCCGGTTTCTGACAGATCTCTTCCTAAATATCCCATTTGGTAGCCGTTTCCATAAGCAACAGCGCTTT
>DATMPR010000402.1:0-5371 GCA_035567575.1 Bacteroidia bacterium | reverse complement strand
CCAGTCTTTTAACTTACTTCCTTCAACACAAATAAAAGATACTTCCAACTTGAAAATATTTTTAACCGAAAAACCGAACCAGTTAAAGGAAGTAGAAATTGTATCAGAAAAAGTAATCCCAATTGTAAGGAATAAATCATTTTATGTATTTGATTATTATATTTTATTTGATGGCAACTTTTTATTAATTACATATCATTTAAATGGTAAAGGATTTGATGTTTCAATTTCTAGCCTCGACAATCAAATAATTTTCAAAAAAACTATCTTTAATGAAGAACCATTTAAAATATTTAAAGACTGCATGGGCAACCTGAATATATTATCTGATAAATATTCGCGACAAGTAATTATTAATTCTGATTCGTCGTTTGAGTTTTTGTCCCCAACTCGCAGAGGAAAATTTGATAGTATTGTCGCACCCTGTGCTTTAAAAATAGAAAATGAATTGTTTTTTAATACTTTTAATAAAGAGGGGCTAATTAAGGGGGATTTTTACGGTTTTGACACGAAAATAAATAGCAATGTGATTTTTTATTATAAGATAAAAAACGGAAGGATTAAACCTGTAAGATTCATTACCTATAATAAAGAATTGCAACAAACAATGGATACAGAACTAAAAAACGAAATGGATAAATGGGCATTCGGGATTGGTGCA
The DNA here is from genome assembly GCA_035567575.1 of Bacteroidia bacterium. GTDB lineage: Bacteria > Bacteroidota > Bacteroidia > B-17B0 > Aurantibacillaceae > JAHEYG01. The sequence continues at coordinate 4,710 of DATMPR010000402.1, read as the reverse complement.
TTTTATCAATGTGTTCAGCAAATGGAAAATGAAAGAATTAATACATATTCAGTCGTGTTTAAAAAAATATATGCTCCTGTTTTTTTAAAGAACGACACCATGGTTTTGTTTAATTTTCAGGAAATGGAGATTGAATATTATAATAAAGAAGGGGTACGTTTGTCCAAAGTTGCATTGGATGATAAAAGTTTTAATGAGCTTCATAATTTCGAAGTGATAACCGATAGAAAGACCTCCAAATTCTACATCTTCAATAAAGAAACAATTGACAGGAAGTATTTGAATGAAATAAATATTTATACCGGTTTATTAATGAATCAAATTAAAATTGAAAAACCACTTGCCACCAACATTCAGGTTTATGCAGACAAAATATATTACATCGTAAGGGAAAAAGAATTCGATGATACCGCTTATTTATATTATCAAAAAAAATAAGCCATTTCGAATAATTTGGGTGTGGCGAAGGGTCAAATTGTCGAACTAATTTATATCAAGACATGTTAAAAATAGTTCGGCTGAAATCTGTATTCTAATCTAGTTTAGGAGCTTTTTTCGCAGATAGTTTTATTCTATTGCTAATTTACCGCCTGATATTTTTTGCTTGTTTTGCAATAATACGTAATTATACAAACCTTTAGAAAGACTGTTAGTGATAATTTGGGTTTCTCCTTTAGATATTTTTTGTTCGTAAGCTTTTTGTCCAATTGAATTAATTAAAATTATTTCGCCGTTTTGAATTTCACTTTCAATTTGAACCTTGAATGAACCATTATTCGGATTTGGAAATATCTTCGGGACTAAGTTCTGATTAAGAGTTTCGATTACAGTAATATCAGGCTGACAATTAAACTTTGCTATAAAAATATCTTCTGCTCCAGTTGGAGTTAGGGTATTTGAACCGAGGATAAAAGGGTTTGCAAAAAAGTCGCCGGTAATATATGCGTTTCCGTATTTGTCTGCACTCACTCCATTCTGGTCATCAGCGCCACTGGAGAGAGCCTTATCACAAATTAAATTTCCATTCAAATCATATAGCACAATAAACGTTGGATCAGTAGCTCCCGTTGGTGGAATTAATGTATTAGTCCCAAAAGCAATTGTTGAACTATTAAACCCCCCGGTAACAAATACACCACCGGTATAAGTACTAACGGAATATCCTTCATCGCTTCCTGAACCACTAGCACTTTTTGCCCAAAGAGTATTGCCATTAATGTCATACTTTGCAATAAATACATTCGAAACTCCTGCATTGGTAAGAGTATACGTTCCAAGGGTTATGTTTGGGCTAGCAAAATATCCTGTGATAAAAACATTGCCAGTAACATCAGTGCTAACTGAATTACCTGCATCACCATTTATCCCGCCAGCGCCTTTTGCCCAGAGGACATTACCATTCGTATCGTATTTAACGAGAAATAAAGCAGAATTTATACCTGAATTAGTAAGAGTATATGCGCCGAAAGTAATGTTGGGACTTGAAAAACCACCTGTGATAAAAACATTATTGTTTATATCTGTACTTACTGCGTATGAATCATCATTACTTATTCCTCCAGCGCTTTTTGCCCAAAGAACATTGCCACTAGGATCGTACTTAGCAATAAATATAGCATCGTTTCCACTTGAATTGGTAAGAGTAGTTGTACCAAACGCAAGTGTAGGACTAGATAAAACCCCGGTGATAAAAACACTGCCATTTGCACTTGCACTTACCCCAGTTGCAAAATCAATACCTGAACCGCCAGCGCTTTTTGCCCAAAGAACATTTCCATTAATATCATACTTTGTAAGAAACAAACTTGAACTTCCTGCATTAGTAAGAGTGAAAGTTCCAAAAACTATAGTTGGGCTAGAAAAATAACCTGCTATAAAAGCGTTACCACTGGTATCAGCGCTCACCGAATACCCACCGTCGCCACTTGTCCCGCCGGCACTTTTTGCCCAAAGAACATTGCCGTTAGCATCATATTTTGCAATAAATACTGCACTGCCTGGACCTGCTTTAGTAAGAGTGTAGGTTCCAAAAGTGATAGTTGAACGAGAAAAATCTCCCGTGAAAAAAACATTTCCGCTCATATCTGTACTAACCGAATAGCCTTCCCCACCTCCGGTTCCAGTTCCACTGGCACTTTTTGCCCAAGGAAAAGTTTGTGCTTCACAATTTGTAAAGTTTGAAACTAAACATGTAATTGATAATATTAATATTAGAAATTTTGTTTTTATAATGATGTATTTTAAATAAAGATAGTAAATAAAAAATCTTGGGCAAAAGTTATTCAGTAGGTGTTCTTCTATACATGCATTACAAAGGCACGTCGAGTTCCTTAAATCTTTCGTTATATACAGTAAGGAAAACTTATTCAGGATTAAAAGATCACTCTACTCAAGGGCCACAAGACTAATTATGGGTAATTATTTTTCTTTTGACTTTCTAGATGTAAAAGGAAAAGAAAGCTTAAGAAATAAAATGCTCTCATTACAATTGGTTTCAGAGTGGTGAAGGGTCAAATTGCCGAACTAATCTGTACAGAGATATACTAAAATAATTCGCTTGAAAAGTGTTTTTTAATATAGCCTAGCTCGGTTTTGACGATCGCGATCCATTGTTCACTTAACCAACCCATGTTAGTTTTTAAGCAGCTTACTTCTTGTAATAAAATAATATAAGGCACGCAGACGCATTTGTTCCATATTTAAAAGTTTACCACGTATTGTATCGAGGAGCGGAATGTTTGACTTTTCATAAAGAGTACTTAACATTTTGTAGAAACCACTCACTGGGCGCTAAGAACATTCAATTTGTTTAACAATACTTTTCTCTTCTCTTGTTTTTTTGTTGGGGAAAAATAAAAACGTATGGAGTCGGGGTGTTTCAAGTTAATTTTGTAGGTCAGAGGCCGATTTTGATTCTTATAAAAAAGATAACAGTAAAATTGACAATATTGATGATATGGAGTAGGTATTCCGGAAAAGACAGAGGAACGGTTCAATCTATTACATTTTTAAGTTCAGCTTAACAGGTCAAAACGGAAATAATATAATAAAAAAACCCGCTTTGATTTCTCAAGCGGGTTTTTATTTAAGGTTGAACAATCTATTTATAAGTAACTACCTTTTTCTGTATCAATGTTTCGTTACCCGAAACAACTATATGGTAAGCACCGTTTATTACATCGCGTATATCTATTGTGAACTTTTGATTCTTGGTAAGATTTACGTTATTAATTACTTTAATTTTCTCACCAAGTGCATTTATCATTTCAATGGTAACATTGTTTAAGTCATTTTCACTTACCAGGCAAACTTCTGTGCTCGCCGGATTAGGGAAAACATCAAGAATATAATTTTTCTTTGAACAAATTGCGTATACGGTTTTACCGGCGTCAGTTTCCTCTTTTGAAAAATCAGTTTGCCGCAATCGGTAGTAATAAGTTCGTCCTGCTATGACTCGATTATCAGTAAATTTGTAATTTTTTACATTATTACTATTGCCACTACCGGGCAAAAGTCCGATCATTTCATAATTTACATCATCCTCTGATCTTAAAATTGAAAAGGATTCATTATTTATTTCAGTTGCGGTTTGCCAGTTTAAATCAATTGCATTGTTAACGCAACTCGCGTCAAATGAAGTAAGTTCAATAGGTAAGAAACATGAATTTACCGTTACTGTTGTTGTAAATTGGTAAGAACAACCATTTGCATATGAAGCAGTAAAAAAATAAATCCCTGATGAGCTAGTTGTGGCGGTTGGCGTAACTGCAGCAGTAAACCCAGCACAGCATGCAGACCAACAACACCAAGGGCTTGAGAATTGTGTTGTAGATAAACCAACAGTAGTACTTAATGAGCTATTCAGTAAAATAGTTGCACCCTGACAATAAGGACCGGTATTTGTAAATGTTGCAGTTGGTGCTACAGGTAATCCCATATTCACAGTACCAGTTGTTGTACAACCATTATTATTAGCGGTAAGCGTATAAATTCCGGTGTTAGTTGGTTGGAAATTACTTATTGTAGTTGTACCACCGCCAATAGCTGTATAACTGCTGGGTCCTGTCCAAGTTAAACCGCCCGGTCCCCCACCGCCAACTAAAGTTGCTGTACCTCCGGCGCATCCGGGAGTTGTACCGGTAGCTACAGTTATGGTTGGGGTTTGATTCACAACAACAACTGACGATGTTGCAGCAAGGCAAGTACCGCTTGAAATAGTATGGATTACGGTATAGGTTCCTGGTGCAGTAAATACAACCGGTCCATACGGATTCGTTGTGCTATTGGCCGGTGCATTGGCAGTTGGATTGAAATTATAAGTGTGCGTACCGGCCGCAGTAAACGCAGTAAATGTAAATTGATTTCCATTAAAGCATTGTGTAAATGAGGATGCAGCAGTAAATGCCGGATTAGGACCAGCCAATGTCGTGACGACCAAAGACGTTGTTGTTGGACAGCCGCCCAAAGTCACAGTTTGATAAATTGTATATGTGGTTGATGTGTTTACCAGGACTGTACTTGTAGGGGCTGTCGTTGAGTAACTGGGGGGCGCCCCGGGTCCAATTATAGTATAGGTTTGGACAGCAGGCGATGCTGCACCGGTATTTGTAATTGTAAGCGATCCGCATGCCTTAGCAACGGTAAAACCACCAGCTGGAAAAGATCCAAAGGTTAAGTTTACAGTTTTTGTAATAGCAGCACAAGCACCGG
>DATMPR010000401.1:0-6035 GCA_035567575.1 Bacteroidia bacterium | reverse complement strand
ATTTTCTGAACATCAATTGTAAGAATTGTATTGTTTGTATTATTAGATTTTACATTAACATGTTGCAATCCTAAAAAAGGCGAAAGGTAACCTCCTAAATGAAACTGAAATTCGTTATTTCTTGTTTTGCATAAATTACTTTTTCCTTCCAATTTTAAATTAATGTAGCCGCTTTGCCAGGCCCAATACATTCCCAATATAGGATCTAAAGCGCCGCCCATTGCACCGGAAACGTTTGTCACGCTATCAATTCCTAAATTAAATTTGATCTCAGTAAAATTAATTGCGGATGGTAAGTTTAATGCAAGGCTTAATGATTTTGGATCTGAAATGTCGACTAAATGAAAGCTCTTTTTTTCTTTCCAGACTAATTTTTGTTCCTGCCATAATTCGATATCTGAAACGTAAAATTTTAATTCAGTTATTTGAATACTGTCTTTCTCACCCGTTTTGTAATAATTTTCAGTTGATAAAGTTGCGGAACCAAAAGTGGGAGAAAAAATTAAAGTTTGCGCTTTCTGAGAAAAGCATGGACGTACGGATCCAAAAAATAAACATGCAATTATTACAATTTTTAATTTCATGTATTTGATTTAATGTATTGGCAGAGGAGGCGGACCTTCTCCCGGTTTACCGTGCGGACGACCTATTTGTTTTAAAACATCATTAATGATCTCATCAAAATGTTTTTTCTGTTCGGTATTACAAATGGCTCTTACTTTTTGAAAATGGTTAAAGGTTGCTAATTCAATATTTCTTTGATTTTCTGAAATAAGGGCAGCTCTTACAGTAATCATTGGTTCATTTACACTATCTGTTTTTAGTAATTCAAAAAAGTTGTCGCGTAAAGTATGGCCATCATCCATTAATTTACGGATAGCTTGCTGATGTTCTTCTTTTAAAGCTTCAAATTGTTTTGCTTGTTCAGGTGTAAAATTTAATTCGTGAATTAAAATATCAGATGGTCTGCCGCCACCTTGTGGGCCGTGTTCTCTCATTTCATGATGCGCTCTTCCGCACCAAATGCTAACCAATAATGCAATGTTTAACACCGCAAGCAGCGCAACCATCCATTTCCATGTTCTTGATCTATCGTTCATTTTAATAATTGTAATTTGAGTTATAACCTAATTCAGAACCTAAAGCCGAAACTAATTCGGTTTCATTTGAATTTTTATTTTCTGAATTTGAATAATTTGAGATTGCTATTATATTAACGATTAATATTACTGCAGCAACTAATACAAAAACCCATTTTATGTTATTTGTTTTAACCGGACTTGCAGTCTTTCCTGTTTGAATGCGATTACTTATTTTTTCAAATAAGAATGGACTAGCTTCCGCTTTTTGCATGCCTTTAGTGCTTTCAAGCACTTCGTTTATCCAATTGTTTTGTTCCATTTTTTAGTTAGACGTTATAAATTATTAAATCCCTCGTTACTATTAAAAATTGTCATCCTGAGCTCGCCGAAGGGCTAATTTTAATCTTAAGCCTTGTTTTGCCCTCTGAATTAACGACTCAACAGCCTTTGGACTTGTATTCATTATTTGCGCTATTTCTTTTTGCGAAAGTTCCTCAATATTAAATAGTATAAAAGCGGTTTTCTGATTTTCAGGTAAAGTGTCAATAGCGGCGAAAAGATATCTGGCTTTTTCTTTATTCTCCAATAAAATTCCCGGGTGATCGAAATGCGGTTGATCATGTTTTATTTCGCTGCTATCTTCATAAAATAATGAACTTAAAAAACCAAAACGTTTTTGTCGTTTTTTCTTTCGTAAAAAATCCAGACTTTTATTTACGGTAATTTTGTAGATCCATGTGGAGAGAGAGGATTGTTCTTTAAATTTAGATAAGGAGTTATAAACTTCAATAAAAACTTCCTGCGTCAGATCTTCTGCGTCTTCCGGATTCTGAACAAAACTAATAGCTGTGTTGTAAACCCGGTTTTTATTTTCATTTACCAGATCATTAAAAGAAATATTTGAGTTAGTACTCAGATAAAATTTACAATCTCTCAAATATAAGGTATTAAAATAAAAAACCCTGAAGCAGCGTCGTACTTCAGGGTTTTCCGTTATAGTAAATACAATTATTTCACAAGGTGTTTTTCTTTGTGTTTAATAATTTGAGTTTTAATTGCGTCACAAGCTGTATCAACAGCTTCTTCAAAAGTTGAGCATTGTTTTTTGGCAAATAATTCTTGTCCGGGAGCCGTTAATTTTATTTCGGCTATTTTATTATTGTTATTATCACCCTTTTCTACACGTAAAATAACATTACTGCTTATAATGCTTTCGTGAAAGGTTTTTAATTTCGATACTTTTCCTTCTATGTGCGAAATTAATTTTTTGTCTGCGTCAAAATGTACGCTCTGGATGTTTGTTTTCATGATCTTTGTCCTCCTCTTTTTTGGTTATTAATTATTCACCCGATCTTGGGTGAGATTGTTTGTAGGTTTTTTTTAATTTCTCTATTGTGTTGTGTGTATATATTTGTGTGGCAGATAAATTCGCGTGTCCTAATAATTCTTTCACCGCATTAATGTCGGCACCGTTATTTAATAAATGTGTAGCAAAAGTATGGCGTAGTACGTGCGGACTTTTTTTACCGAGAGTGGTAATTTGAGAAAGATACTTTTTAACCAGAGTATAAATTTGGGGTTCTTTCAAGGCTTTGTCTTTTTTGTTTACGAATAAATAAGGGTTCACAAAACCCTCATTCTTTTTTACTTTAAAATACTCTTCCAGGTTACGTTTTAAAGGTAAAGAAATAGGAATAATGCGTTCTTTATTTCGCTTACCTAAAACCTTAATTGTAAGGTCATATAAGTCAATGCTTTGCTCTTTAAGGCTTACTAACTCGGCACGGCGTAAACCGGTTTGATAAAGGATATCTAAAAGAAGTTTATCACGCAGACCTATAAAACCTTCCTCAAACTTGATATCTTCAAAAAGCAGTTCCATATTACTTTCATCAATAAAAACCGGAAGTTTTTTTGGTGTTTTTGGTCCTTGAATTTTTTGTATCGGATTTATTTTTATTCGGTTGTTTTGAAGCAGGTATTTGTAGAACGATTTCAGACTTGATAATTTCCTGTTTACACTTCGCGCGGCAATGCCGTTATCTATTAATTGAGCTACCCAGCTGCGAACAATGAGGTAATTTATGTTCAATAAGTTTGAGTCGGATAATTTTTTTTCTACGAAAGATTGAAATTGAAGGAGATCGGTTTGATAAGAAAGGACGCTATGTTTCGATAATTTTTTTTCGTGACTGATATAATCGATAAAATTATTGAGATGATCAACCGCCATAAAATAAAAATTCCTGAATCGAAGTTAGTTAATTCAATTCAGGAATACAATATGATTAAAAGCAGCTTAGCGCTTCTCTCTAACTATTTCTCCGGTTTGAAGTTTTTGTTTGTAAACCGCTTTAATAATTTCTTCGCGGCGACGAACAGAAGGTTTAGTGAATTTTTGACGGGCACGTAATTGCTTTACAACACCTGTTTTTTCAAATTTCTTCTTAAACTTTTTTAAGGCTTTCTCAATTGTATCGCCTTCTTTTACTTGTACTATTAGCATTATCTTTTTCTTTAATTTAGGAACGCAAATATATTAAATTTTCTTTACCCTCACAATTTTAAATTTCAGAGGCATCAACATGATATCGCTTTCAGCAAACCTTTTAATATACTGAAAATGAATACTTTACGAATTTTAAAAATTTGGTTTTAAGAGGTATTTGCTATAGAAATCTACAATATGTTTTACAGCCTCATCAGCAGTATCCACAACCTTAAACAGATCCATATCTTCGGGATGAATGTTATTTTCTTTTCTATGCATGATGTCTTTTATCCAATCTATCAATCCTTCCCAATAATCTTTTCCCACCAGAACAACAGGAAAAGAAGCGATCTTATGTGTTTGAACTAAAGTTAGAGATTCAAATAATTCATCAATGGTTCCAAAACCTCCCGGCATACCAATAAAACCTTGAGAGTATTTTAAGAAAATGGTTTTGCGCACAAAAAAGTAATGAAAATCAATGCTCTTGTCTCTATCAATAAAATCATTCGGTTTTTGTTCAAAGGGTAATTCAATATTTAATCCTACTGATTTTCCTTTGCCGCGCTTTGCACCTTTGTTAGCAGCTTCCATAATGCCTGGTCCGCCGCCTGTAATTACACCATAACCTTCTTGTGTAAGTTTAAAAGCAATTTCTTCAGCTAACTGATAATATTTATTATCTGGTTTTGTTCGTGCGCTTCCAAATATAGAAACGCATGGGCCGATCTTACTCATTTTATCAAATCCCTCAACGAACTCACTCATTATTTTAAAGATCTGCCAGCTGTCGCTTGCTTTTATATCGTTCCAGTCTTTTTCTGCAAACGCTTTTCTTATTTTATCTTCTGATTTATCTGTCATAAATTCTATTTCAATTATGCCGAGGCATCCCTTTGCAAAGGGACTCATCCAAGCGGGAAAGGTACAAAAATATTTTTTTACAATTGTTTAATATATTCCATATAGCTTTGCAAAATAATAGTGGCGCTAACCATATCAACTGTTTCTTTATTTTGCCGGGCTTTCTTTTTTAACCCGCCCGCTAACATAGCCTGATGTGCCATGGCTGTTGTAAAGCGTTCGTCATAACGCTCAATTTTCATTGTGGGAAATTTATTTCTGAGATGTTTTACAAAGGGTTCAATAAATCTTGCACTATCGGATGGCTCGTTGCGTAAGGTTTTGGGTTCACCTACAACAATACATTCTACCACCTCTTTTTTAAAATAATCTTCCAAAAATTTGATCACATCTTTGCTATGAACAGTTGTTAAACCATTCGCGATTATTTGGAGCGGATCGGTAACTGCCAAACCAACACGTTTACTTCCATAATCAATTGCTAAAATGCGCGGCATATTGTAAAAATACAAGTTTTTTGTTGATTGGAGAAGGGTTATTGGCTATCAGTTTGTGGTTTCCTTCAATGCAACTATATAACCCATTAACTTAATAACTTTATAACTCAATAACCTTTTAACCTTATAACTATAACCCGTATATTTGATTAGTTGAAAAAAATAGGGATAATTACATCAGGCGGCGATTCGCCAGGAATGAACGCCTGCTTACGTGCGGTTGTCCGCACAGCGGTTTATCATAAAATGGAAGTAGTTGGTTTTTACAAAGGCTACGAAGGTGTTATTTATAACAACCATATTAATTTAACCACAACTTCTGTTTCAGGTATCATACAACGCGGCGGTACTATTTTAAAAACAGCCCGCAGCGCACGTTTTTTAACTGAGGAAGGAATAACAGCGGCCGCGAAAAATATTAAAAATTTAGGTATTGAAGGTTTTGTTATAATTGGCGGTGATGGAAGTTTCCGCGGCGCAATTGATCTTTCAAAAAAAATAGATATTCCAATTGTGGGCTGTGCAGGTACAATTGATAATGATCTGGTGGGAACAGATTTCACAATAGGATATGATACAGCAATTAACACAGTTGTTGAAGCAGTAGATAAGATCAGGGATACTGCTGAAAGTCACGACCGCGTTTTTGTTGTTGAAGTGATGGGACGCGATGCAGGCTTAATTGCATTACGCAGCGCAATTGCATCCGGTGCCGAAGCATTATTGGTTCCTGAAATGAAAAACGACATTGAAGTTTTATTGCAAAAAATAAAAAACTGGCGCAGCAGCAAATCAAGCAAAATAGTTATTGTTGCTGAAGGCGATGAATACGGTGGTGCTTATAAAGTTGGAGATCTGATTAAAAAAACTTGTCCGGAGTTTGATGTTCGCGTCACCGTTCTTGGTCATATACAACGCGGCGGTAATCCAACTTGTATGGAACGCGTAAACGCAAGTTTAGTTGGTTACAACGCGGTGTTAGCTTTAAAAGCCGGGCATAAAAACGAAATGGTTGGAATTGTAAACCGGAAAATTACATTTACACCTTTCGAAAAAGCTGTTAAGCATATTGAAGAGCTTGACAAAGACCTATTAAATATG
>DATMPR010000400.1:0-3444 GCA_035567575.1 Bacteroidia bacterium | reverse complement strand
AATTGTAAAAGCTGTCGCCTGCCAGATAATGGTTTTTAATTTAGGACTCAATAAAAACAAACTTAAAATAAAAAGAATATGATCGAAACCAAGCGGAATGATATGTGTAAATCCTAATTGCAGGTAAACAAAAAAAATATCGGTGCGTGATAAATTTTCGAGTGCCGAATTATTTGTATGAGCTTGTAAGGAGGTCGGAAATAAACATACTCCAATAAATACCAAAAACAGAATTAAATGTCTGATGTGATCTTTTTGAAATGTATTTTGCATAAATTTTAATTCAATGCAAGATACGGATTTGCTTCATTCCGCAATTCAATATCCAGAAAAGGATCAGCTTCCCTGGCAGTTTTAATAAGAGCTTTACCTTTTTCTATTTCTCCTGCCTTGATTTTTATTAAACCTGCGCGGGTTAAAAGAACTGGATTTTTACTATTGGTTTTGAGAGCCGCATTAATAAGTTTATTAGCTTCTGTAAATTCGTTGTTCTTATACTTCACCCAAGCCAATGTTTCACTCACATCAATATTTGCCGGCCTTCTTTCGTATTCGAGCAAAGCGTGTTTTAATGCGTTTTCAATATCATTTATTTTTAAATATGCGTAAGCTAATTCTTTATCGGCATAATGACCATGACCATTTTCGCCTTCAACATCTGAATTAGGGCCTAACATTCTAATTACTTCTTCCGCGTTTGTATTCGCTTCGTTTGGCTGTTTATTTAAACGGTACAGATCAGTTAATTCATCTGAAAACGAAAACTCAATTATCATTCCTTTTGCTTTTTCGAAATAATAGATGGCGTCTTTATAATTTCCTTGTGCTTTGGCTATGCGTCCTAAACCCGCAATCGCAAAAGCATAATCAGGTCTTTCCTGCAAAGCCATTTTGTATTGATATTCTGCGCTATCTAAAATTCCGGTGTTCTCATAAAGATGCGCCAAGATGCAGCGTGTCCATTCCGTTTGTTCTAATCCGGGATAACCTGCAGCTATTGCTAATTTAATAGCTTGTTTTGCACCGGGCATATCTCCATAAATTTCACGTAAATAAGATACACGTGAATAAGAACGGATATCAGGTCTCACTGAAACCATTTTATCTGCCATTTTCACAGCCTCATCATATTTACCCAATTCTAAATTTGCATCACATAAAATACCATAGATAAAAGCATTATCAGGATTTATTGGTAATGCTTGTTGCGCTACAGTTAATCCTTCGGCAAAATGATGTTGCGATAACAACACAGTTGCTTTAAAACATAATGCATCAAAGTTTTTTGGCTGTGCTTCTAAAATTTTATCCAATAATTCTAAAGCGGCTTTATCATAATATCCATGATTGCCGGTAATTCTGCTTTCTTGTATGTAAGCCTGCGACAATTGCAGCATGGCTTTATAATCTTCAGGGTTCTGTTCAATAGCTGCCAATAAACCCTGCATTGCTTTTTTAGTATTAAGCCATTCGGCTGATAAAGAAACTCCGCCTGCTCTTTCTTTAAAAGACGGGATCTTTGCTTCCGCTTTTTTTGAAAATAACAAAATACAGACTAAAAGCGTTCCTGTTACACTAACTAAAATAACATAAAGATTTTTGCGCATAACAATAATTTAAACAAAGTAAATAAAAAGAACCGGATAAAATTACCCGATTCTTTTTTTACACAAATTAAACTTACTTATTTAACAACTGACATTTTAATGGACTGAACAACTTTATACCCTGAACTTAACGTTACTATATAAAGTCCTTGGCTTAAATGGTCGGCATTGTATGTAACCTCATAAGTACCTTCTTGTTTTTGTTCATTAAGAACAGTTCCAACTTTTTTACCTTGCAGATCATAAACCGAAATAGTTACCGGTGCATTTTCTGCCACTCTGAATTTAAAAGTAGTTTCTCCTTTAAATGGGTTCGGATAATTTTGCATCATCGCTAAAGAAGGTGCACGTACTCCAAAACCATAATCATGTATGCCCGTAGCATTGCTCATAGCAGTTGGTCCGCCGCATTTGCCATAACCGCTCCAAGGCGTTTGTACATAAGGAAAGGCAGGTTTAAATGTTGTATCATTATTTTGAACACCGGTACTATAACTTAAAGTAGCTAACAGTTTTGGTGTAACCGGCGCTGTGAAAGGTGATAAACAATCATCATACCATAAACCAATTGCTGCTAAAACTACTCCACCTACTGCCTGTAATTCAATGCGTGTAACATCGTCCTCCAGGCGGCGACCGTTAGGAAATCCATCCATATTAGGGATAAATTGCATGGCGATCGTACTATAAGTTGGGTTGGTTAATCCTAATACACACGCTTGCACCAATCCCAATGAACTAAAGTTTGGATCGCTGCGCTGCGTAACAGGAACTGCCATGTTCAACCGTAACATATCACCAAATAATGGTAAGAAATTATTAATGAATGGTTTTCCTGCCGCTAAAGGATTACCCGCAGGTTTTCCTGTCGCTAATTGGTACGGACGTAAATTAGGAACGCCTGTATGAAAAATAGGAAGTAAATCTACTGAACGCGGTTTGCCCGAGCGTAATAAATAATTTCCGAATAAGGAAGCATCTAACGCAGTGCCCGCAATGGCAGCAGTGTTTGAGGTTAAAGGATATAAACCGGGCTTACCATTACGGAAATCATAAGTTCCCAAAGAAAGACTTTGAATACGTAACGCCGATAAAGCAGGAATTGCAGGGCCAAATGCAGAGTTATCCATATATAAAGCTAACTCAGGGTTACAGAAATAGTTTTCGTGAAATGCTACTTCATTGTAAGGTGTGCGTGAATTCCAAAGATCTTTTGAACCGATTGGAATAATTGCTTCGTTTGTTAATGGCATACCAACACGTGATACCTGAATATAACTTCCGGAATAAGATTCAGTTCCATTTGCATTTAAAGTACGGATCTGTTGTCTGCTGGCCGAAGCCCAAACACCAATAATGAAACGGCTGTCTAATATATTAGTGGCAGAACTAACTGCTAAACCTGAGCTTTGTAATGTGGAAATTGGAATTTGTATTGCAATTGAATGAACATTTTTACAAGCAACACCATCTTCAGGTCTGTTAACACCTGTTCCACCCTGACGTGTTTGACCTAAATCAAAAATACCACCTAAGTCAACAAAGAAAGGATCATCAGCCGGACCACAAAATATTTTTTCGCCGCCACCACCGGTTGCATTTGCAATTGCTGCATTAATTAAGGTTGTATAATTTGCCACACCTAAACCTGCTGCACCGCTAATTGAACGCGGACCAATGTTTGGAGGAGTAACCGTACCCGAAGCTACGATAGTTGTAAACGGACCGGAACTTATACTTTTCTCAGCAAGGAAAGTCGTTTTAAGATTTTCTTTTCCTAAACGGATATTGAAAAAAGTAGTTGTGTCCTGATTTACTTTAGTAAATGTAAAACGGT
>DATMPR010000399.1:0-3438 GCA_035567575.1 Bacteroidia bacterium | reverse complement strand
TTCATTAAATGGAAAATATACTATCTGAAATAATTAAAGAAAAGATATTAAGGGAAGGCCCTGTTTCTTTTCGTGATTTTATGGAGATGGCTCTTTATTATCCCGAAATGGGATATTATTCTTCCGCTAAGGATAAAATAGGTTTTACCGGCGATTATTATACAAGCACAACTCTTACACCTGTATTCGGCGGATTGATAGGCCGGCAAATTGAAGAGATGTGGCGTGTATTAGGGGAAAATCAGTTTACCATTGTTGAATATGGAGCAGGTACCGGTTCTTTATGCAGATCAATTCTCGATTTTCTGAAGAACAATGAAAAATTATATACAGATCTAAAGTATTGCATTATTGAAAAAAGTCCTGTTATGCAGGAAAAAGAAAAACAGCATTTAAATGAAAAAGTAAGCTGGCACGATTCTATTCAAACCATTCCTGAAATTAAAGGCTGTGTTTTATCCAATGAATTGGTGGATAATTTCGCCGTACATCGCATAGTTATGGAAGATGAACTAATGGAAGTTTTTGTGGATCACAAAAATGATTTTGTTGAAATACTTAAACCCGCATCAAAGCAGCTGAAAGATTATTTGTCGGAATTACAGATCGAATTACCAAAAGGGTTTCGTACTGAAATAAATCTTGAAGCCATAGATTGGATGCGGGAAATAGCAACACATTTAAAAAAAGGATATGTTTTAACAATAGATTATGGTTATCCTTCTTCTGAGCTTTACAGCGAACATAGAAAACAGGGTACGCTTACTTGTTTTAAAAAACATAAAATAAATTATCACCCATACACGTATATTGGTGAACAGGATATTACTTCCCATGTAAATTTTTCGGCACTATGTTTATGGGGGTATAAGAACGGACTTCAATATTGCGGGTTTACCGATCAGCTCCATTTTTTAAACGCATTGGGATTCCGGGATTATCTTAAAATGACTGAACAACCCGGAAACGATTATTTTAATTTTAAAAGGGAGGTATCGCTTACGCGTACATTATTAAAT
Organism: Bacteroidia bacterium; assembly: GCA_035567575.1. Lineage (GTDB taxonomy): Bacteria > Bacteroidota > Bacteroidia > B-17B0 > Aurantibacillaceae > JAHEYG01. The sequence goes on along the minus strand of DATMPR010000399.1, from coordinate 2,419 downwards.
GATATGGGCGAAAAGTTTAAAATATTGATACAGCAAAAGGAGATACCGGAATATAAACTTTTAGGATTAGGAGCCCGCTAATTTTCAGAATTGGTTTCCGGGCTATATTTCTCCTTTTTTGGCTATTTAAAACCGGTCTTTATCAATTAGCTTAAATAAAAACCCAAATCTGGTTTTTCTTTGTATAGATATTGAAAGTGGGGTTGGTCTTATAATTCAATTGCAAATGAAATATTTAGTTTTAACCGGCCGTATTTTTTTCTCACTCATTTTTTTAATGACCGTAATGGGGCATTTTAATAAAGGAACGATCGAATATGCCTCAATGCAGGGAGTACCTGCAGCTTCCATACTTGTGCCTCTGTCGGCAATAATAGCTTTTGTTGGAGGGCTTTGCATTGCGCTTGGATTTAAAGCAAAATCAGGTGCCTGGCTGATCGTAATTTTTTTGGTTCCCGTTACTTTTTGCATGCACGCTTTCTGGAAAGAAACCGAGACCATGCAAATGCACATGCAGATGTCGAATTTCATGAAAAACATCGCGCTTATTGGAGCAGCTTTTTTGATCTCATATTTCGGAGCCGGTCCTTTAAGTATTGATGAAAGAAGGAATACTCAAACTAATTTTTAACGGATTTTTCTTAAAAACATTGTATGAAAAATAAAAAACAAAATCCGGATAAAAATCTTCCAAACAAACCGGAAAAACATATTCCGTTAAAACCCGACGTGGATCCTGACCCTACTAAAAAAGATACACCTGAAAAAACAGATCCCACCCGGATTGAGCAACCGCAAAAAACTGATCCTACACGTATTGATGAACCGGATCCTTATAAACATGATCCTCAAAAAAAATAAAAACTTATGTGCATGTCAATTAAATCTGATCTTAAAAGTACATTAATAGTGTTCCTTCTTTTTGGCGCATTAGGGTTAGTTTCATTTATGATGTCTCCGCAGCAAACTCAAGGTCCGCACGGAGGAACTTTAAAAAAAGCTGAGGGTTATTTTATTGAAATGAAAAATTTTGAAAAAGTACTTTCGGTTTATTTATTAAATGAAAAATTAAGATCAGTGGATACAAAAGCAATAACAGGAGAAGTTAAACTCTTTTTTCCTGACAGCACAGATCTTATTCTTCAATTAAAACATTCTTACGATAATATGTTTACCTGCAAATTGCCCGGAGATTATTTTTCATGCAAGATCACATTCAATGTAGGCGGTAAACCTGTTATGGCCACATTTGAAAATTCGGGACAAATTGTTTTAAAGAAATAAGTATTATGATACGAAAATTAAAATCAGGAGAGTATAGGCTTTATTCTAAAAAGAAAAACCCGAGAACGAACAAGCGCAGAAACCTTGGAACTTTTTCTTCTCTGGCAGCGGCAAAAAAACATGAACAGGAAATACAGTATTTTAAAAACTATAATCACTAAAACTTATATCTTATGAATAAAAACATCGAAATGACAGAAGGGCTAAGCTTGCTAATTAAAAAGAAGAACATAATGGTTGTAGAAGCTATTAGTGTTAAATTAAAAAGTAACCGGAAATGGGACTGCGATTTACCTAAGGACGCTTTCCCGAAACCGAAATTTTCTTATGTTTCAGATGAAGGTACACTCATGGAGTCGCAAGGTAAATTAGTAGAAGAATGGTGGCTAAACGGTTAAAGAATTAGAAATCTTATTATAAAATCATCAATAACCAATTAAAGAAAACAAAACAATGGAAAAATCCAACACAAACACAAACAGATCAGAAGGAGTGTTTAACGAAACAACTCAAATGACAAACAAATGGCTATCGGATACATGTTCCGCTATGACAAACATTTATGATAAACAATTAAAAGCAACTCTTAGCTTTTATAACGGTTTATTTGATTCACTTTCGGGAGCAGCGCGTCAAAACACGACCAACTCTTTTCCTTCCTTTTTCAATGGAAATGAATTCTTAAACTTAATGACAAGACCTTTTAATCCATTTTCAGTGAACAGCAATTGGTTCAATTTTTTCTCAGGCCGCTTAGAGGAGATCCAAAAGCAGATAAGCGAATACAACAATCGTTTATTCAGCATATTTCAGGAAGATGTTAAAAACAGGCAAGCTAATAGAGATGAATTTAATAAGTTAATTGAAGAAGAATGGAAAGCAATGCAAAACATTACAAAAACTTTTCAGGAAACTTATGTAAAGCAATTGAATCAGTCATTCGAACTGAATAAGAAATTATGTCAGGAAATTAATAACCAATTTACTTTAGCTGCTGATCGGAATAAAAAATATTGGTCAGACTTAATGAAAACGGAAGAATTTGAAGAAGAAACAAAAACCGAAGCTGAAAACAGGAATGGGCAAACAAAAAAGAATTACAAAACAGAATTTGCACATAGTAAAGTTTAAATTG
>DATMPR010000398.1:0-2029 GCA_035567575.1 Bacteroidia bacterium | reverse complement strand
ACGTATTACGAAAAGTTTTTTGATAAATTAACAGCAAGTTTTACAGATAGCTTAACTGAAAAAGAATTCAGGATCCGTTTAAAATTAGCAATGAACGAATTGCATTGCGGTCATTCCGAAATATTCATGTCAAAAGCATATAGTAAAGCAGTAAAACCAATGAAATTAAATTGGCTGCCTTATCACTGCATGGCTATAAATAATAAACTTTATACCATCATGCCTGTAAATGCTAAAAAAGACAGCACCATAAAACAAGGCTCCGAAATATTAAAAATAAATAATGTATCAGTTGATTCTATTTTAAATTTTTCAAGGCGGATGATCAGCGGTGATGGTTTTATTGAAAACGGAAAAAATTTAAGTCTGCGCTATGGCATTAATTATTTTTATCCGGGTTTATTTGGAAGGCCCGATTCATTTTTAATAGAAAGTAAAATAGGAGACACTATAAAAATACAATATGTAAAAGCTTGTAATTTAAAAGACCTCCCCACCTTGCCGATCGGAACAAAAGAAGATTCACTATTGAACAAACATAAACGTGCTAATATTAGTGAAGGTTACGTGGGGAGTGATAAAGAATTATTTGTGTTAAAAATAAGATCATTTAAATCATCGCGCTATAAAAAAATATATCGCCGGGTTTTCAGAACGCTGCGGAAAAACAAAACTGAAAATTTAGTGATCGATCTGCGGAATAATGGAGGAGGTAATTTAGCCAATAGCTATCGATTATTAAAATATTTGATGGAAACCGAGCAAACAATTACTTTAAAAACGCATGTCAAAAATTATCCCGATAAAAAATATACTAAAGGAAATATAAGATTTAAATTAACAAAGTATGCTCTTAAAAAAATGGGAACAAAAAAAGTTAATGGTGATAGTGTTTTTTACATTCAAAAGATCAAACCTTACAAAAAAGAACATTATACTGGTAAATTATATGTTTTAATAAATGGCTGGACATTTTCTGCTTCGTGTATCATTGCGGCATATTTAAAAAATAACAAAAATGCGACTTTAGTTGGCAGGGAAACCGGAGGTACTAATGAAGGATGCAATGCAGGAATAACGCCTTATTACGTTTTGCCAAACACAAAATTAAAAGTCCGCATTCCGGCTTTTAGAATTATTCACGATATTGATCCCGCATTGACCGGACACGGTATTTTGCCAAACCACGAAATAAATTATAGTTTTGAAGATATTTTGAAACGCACTGACCTTGAAATGAAATTTGTAAAAGAACTTATAAAAAAATAATATGAAAAATTTTATTAAAACGATCATACTATTACTGATTGCCAATATTTGCTTAGCGCAAAGTAATTTTATAAAGGATAGTCTGGATATTTATATTAATCGCGAAATGAAACGGTGGAATTTACCCGGACTCGCCATTGCGATCGTGAAAGATGGAAAAGTAATAGTGATGAAAGGTTATGGTGTTGCTGATGTAAAAAAGAAAACGCCCGTCACAGAAAATACCGTTTTTCAAATTGCGTCTTGTAGTAAAGCTTTTACGGGAACTTCTTTGGCTTTGTTAGAGTATTACGGAAAATTAAATTTAGATGACAAAGTAAAAAAGTATTTACCTTATTTTAAGATGAGTGAAGATTGGAGAACAGAACAAATTACAATCAGAGATGTATTATCTCATCGTATTGGTTTTGGAACTTTTCAGAGTGATTTTTTAAATTGGAATTGTAATAAATCCAGGAAGGATCTAATTGCGAATATGCTGAATGTGGTTCCGAAATATGGTTTGCGTGAACATTACGGTTATTGTAATCTTGGTTTTTTAACTGCAGGAGAAATTATTCCCGTTGTGTGCGATACAACTTGGGATGATTATGTAAAGTATCATTATTTTATACCATTGGAAATGAAAGGTACTTCAAGCCTGTATAAAGATTTTATGGCTAACGCGAATGCTTCAAAGGCTTATACTATGGTGGATGATGTAATTACAGAATTAGTTCCTGCTAATGTAGATAAATTAGGTCCTGCAGGATCCATTACA
>DATMPR010000397.1:0-9006 GCA_035567575.1 Bacteroidia bacterium | reverse complement strand
AAACAATCACCATACTCAACACAAATTGAATTAATGGCTGGTGATGCCACAGAAATAATTCCAAATTTAAATTCAGAAATTGATATTGTATTTATTGATGCCGATAAACGTAATTACGCTTTGTATTTTGATCTCGCAATTGATAAAGTGAAAAAAGGCGGTTTAATTATTGCTGATAATGTTTTATGGAGCGGGAAAATTGTTTTACCCGAAAACGAAATGGATGAAGACACAAAAGCAATTCATCACTTTAATAAAAAAGTAAATGATGATAAGCGCGTAACAAATTTATTATTGCCGGTAAGAGACGGATTGATGTTGATGATGAAATTGTAAACGAATAATTGAACAATAGAACTCCCGATAGCTATCGGGATGAATAACGAATTAAGAACACTACCATGACAATTGATTTAAGAAGTGATACCGTTACGAAGCCGACAAAAGGAATGTTGGATGCCATGATAAATGCTAAAGTTGGCGATGATGTTTTTGGTGAAGACGAAACAGTAATTGCATTAGAACAAAAAGCAGCAGCACTTTTTGGAAAGGAAGCGGGTTTGTTTTGTCCTAGCGGAACCATGACCAACCAAATTGCGATTAAAGTTCATACGCAACCCGGGGATGAATTAATTTGCGATGTAAATTCACACATCTATAATTATGAGGGCGGCGGAATTTCTTTTAATTCAGGCGTACAAGCTAAATTAATGCAGGGCGATAGAGGACGGATCGCTGCCATGCAAATTGAACAAAGTATTAATGGTGATTTTGACTGGCTAACACGAACTTCATTGGTGAGTTTGGAAAATACAGTTAACAGGGCCGGCGGATCTTATTATACCATTGAACAAGTAAAACCGATCCGCAAATTGTGTACCGATAAAAAATTAAGTTTACATTTAGATGGCGCAAGAATTTTTAATGCAATAGCTGAAACAAAAGAAAGCACACAACAAACGGGAGAATTGTTTGACAGTATTTCAATTTGTTTATCAAAAGGTCTGGGAACACCCGCGGGTTCGGTTTTATTGGGAACAAAAGAATTTATTAAAAAGGGAAGAAAGATCAGAAAAGTATTTGGCGGGGGGATGAGACAGGCAGGTTTTATTGCTGCAGCAGGAATTTATGCTTTAGATAATAATGTAACCCGATTAAAGGAAGATCATAAACGCGCTAAAGAAATTGAAAAAATACTGAAACAATTACCTTATGTAGACTCCATTTTACCGGTGGATACAAATATTTTAATTTTCGATATCAATCCAAAGATCAGCAGTCTGGATTTTGAAAAAAAGTTAGCTGAAAACAACATTAAAATGGCCGCGTTCGGAAAACAAACTGTACGTTTTGTAACGCATTTAGATTTTACGGATGAAATGTTAGGAAGATTAGAAACTGTTCTGAAATCTATTCAATAACCAATTTTTTGGTCTGCGTAAATTTCCCTGAAGAGATCTTCACTGAGTAAAAACCGCTTGCCATTTTTTCGGTAGAGATCTTAATGTTACCCATCGTGTATTTTTCTTTGTGAACCATTTTCCCTGTCACATCATAGATTTCTACATCAAAATCCTCATTCAAATTGGTGCTTATATACAACATCGTGTTCACAGGATTCGGGAACATTAAAAATGTAAAATCATTTTTATATTCCTTAATGCCCGAGAAATTACTCAGTTTATACCAAATGGGTGACGTAATGATTCTGTTGCCATCCGGCTGTACAATTTCAATAAAATAATATTTATTAGTCCCAACCACAATTGAATTATCGGTAAACGATAAAGTATTTGAAGATTTCACAACATTTAAAACAGTGCTGTAAATTCCGCTCCCTTCCACACCAGACCAAACTTTGATGCTATCAGCTAACTCCCCATCTAAATCGTTATGTGTTACATTAATGGTTGGATTTACTGAGCCTGAAGTGGAATCACCAATAATACTTGTATTAATTTTAAAATCTACATGACAATTCCAATCTTCACTGGCATAAAAATGCATGTTTTTCATTGCGGAATACAAATTGGGTTCTGTTAAAGTGGGTGCCATAATTACTAATCTGCCACCATTGTTTCTTCCAAATGTCAGGTTATGATTATCGTGATCGTAAGTAATACCAATGTGATAACCTTTAGCTAACATTTTTCTATAATACCATAAATAATCAGTTGCCGGATAATCTGTATAATTTGTAACACTACTAAATGCAAGACCATTTCTGAAAACCGATCCAACTATTGCCGAATCACTTTGACTACTATAAGCGATATTTGATATATTTCCGTAATCGGTATCAGAAGGGTGTGCTAAATAACAAAACGCATTAGGGTTATTTTTTACTTTGCTAAACAAACCAACATAATCTGATTTATCGTTAAAAATATCATAATTAGGTCCGGTTAATCCGGGAACAGATGTTTCCCATCCGATGAGCTGATTAAATCCATAAATAACTACATGTCCGCAAAAAGAAGTTGTATTTACACCCCACTCCGTACCATACAAACATAAAAATGTTCCTGTATTAGCGGCAGCAGCTTCTGCTAAACCCAAAGCGTATGAAGTACGGATCATACCGGGGTTGTTTTTAGACGAAAAGTGATTATGTTCTGAAATTCCTAAAAAATCAAAGTTCTGGGAAAGTTTTGCGTAAGAATAATCTCCTGCCGGTTTTGATACACCCGAACTTGTGGAATCTTTATTACCATCAGAATAACCGGAGTGCGAATGTAAATTACCAAAATAGTAATTAAGTGTTTGTGACTGGTTAATGCCCGAACCAAAAAAACACAATACAGTAAGAATATTAAGTAAAAAATTCAACGCGTAAATTTACGAAATTTCGATTCGGGTTTTATGCTTTTACAAAATGATAATAAGTTAATATAAGCCTTAAAACCTCGTGGTTAAAGCCTTTTAACCGCTCGCTTTTAGGGTAAAAAAAGCGTATATTTGTATTAATGCGCTCTTTTCAAAAAATAAGCCTTTTTATAGTTGTACTTCTTCTTGCTTTTCTGTCATGCCGTAAATCTTTTGAAACAGATTGGGACGTAGATGTAGAGGCGCCAATTGCGACCAGTAAATTAAATATTAAGAATTTTTTTAGTGATACTTTATTTCAATCCGATCCAACAGGTTTATTGCATTTGGCTTTTTCGAAAAGAATCGCAGGCTTCGCTCTCAATTCATTAGTTCATCTTCCGGATACAATTCTGAATTATCCTTTTGCAATGCCTCCCAATTCGAAATTATTTCTCCCACCCGGTAATAGCATTCCTTCTTTCCCTCAACAGCAAGAAATAAACTTTGCAATAAATAATGGCGTTGAATTGAGAACAGCGATCATTAATAAAGGTCAGCTGAAAATGGTTTACAGCAATTCATATACACAACCATTGGTATTTTACTTAACGCTGCCTTATACTACTATATACGGCATTCCTTTTCAAATTGCAGAAACAGTTTACCCCGGCGTAAACAATAGCGTAAAATATTATGATATTAGCGGTTATACAGTTAAACTTAATGGATTAAGCGGCAACAAAATTAATACGCTGGTGCAGAATATTGATGTGCAAGTTGCATCATTTGCGCAGCCTGATACCATAAGAGGCGGACAAGGTGTTTATGCGCAGATCTCCTATAAAGATCTGGTGCCCTATTATGTTGAAGGTTATTTTGGTCAGCAAAATATTAATTTAGCTTATGATTCTGTTTCGTTAAACCTCAGTAATAATTTACAGGCAAGTAATTTTCAGCTCCCATCAGCTTTCATAAATTTTAGAATTGTGAATGGCTTTGGAGTTGACATCAATGCGCAATTAAGTAATATTAAATCGATAAACACTTATAGTAATACATCAGTTAATTTAAACGCGGGCAGTTTATCCAACATTAACATTAACAAAGCCGGAAAAACAACTAATTTTTCAAGTCCGGTTTTTCCTTCTGTTAAAACTGTTTCCGTAAACTACACGAACTCTAATCTTAAACCATTTTTAGAAAATTTACCGGATTACCTGACTTATCAGGGAAATATTGTTGTAAATCCTCTTGGAAATGTTTCAGGCTCTAACGATTTTGTATTTTTAAACACAAGCATTGATATTTTTGCTGAAGTAGATATGCCGCTGCAAGTGCGCGCTAATTTTTTTAAACTCATTACAACTTCAACGATCGATCTAACAAAGGTAAACCAAATTGATAATATTAATCATGGTAATCTTTTCTTACAGGCTACAAATGGTTTCCCGTTTAATGCAGTTTTGCAGGGTTATATTTTAAATGAGCAAAAACAAATTATCGATTCGTTATTTTCAGTTCCCGGAAATACAATTACACGCGGCACTTTAGATGCTTCTTATGTTGTTACTTCGTCTGTTTACACGAAACTCACAATACCTTTAACTGAAAGTAAACTCAAGAATATTAAACTTTGCAGATATATAAAATTTGAATCCCGTTTTGATCTGCCGGTTCCACAGCCTCCCGATATTAAAATATTAGATTCTTATGATCTGAATCTGATCTTAAGTGTAGATATTAATTACAAAGCCCGTAAAAAATAAAAATGCTGAGGATCCGGCACATATTATTTCTTTGCTTTTGTTTTGCAGCAGCTTTGGTAAAGTCCCAATACAATACCGAGTTTCTTAATTACGAAAACACCGGAAGAAGTATTTCGTTAAATGCCGATTTTGACGCGGGCTCCAATGGTATTCAAAACGCTTTAATTAATAAATTTTTATTTGGAGGATATATTGATACAAAAACAAAAGACGCTGCCTTATCGCACATGCGTGGTTATAATCAGCTGGGAGTTAATCTTAATTATGATATTAGCATGTTTATTGGCAAAAACCCAAAATATGATTTTCTATTAGGTTTCAAGAATCAGGAAATATTTAATGCCACCTACACAAAAGATTTTTATCAGCTGTTAATGTATGGCAACAAACCATTTTTAGATAAGACAGCCAATTTTACAGGGACAAACATTAACGCGTTACGTTTTCAGGAATTAAAATTTGGCGTCATCATGCATCAGGTTGATTCCAGTGCTAAGATCGGGATCTCAGTTTCGTTTTTAAAAGGTGAACAGTTATTTTATGTAAAGGCCAATCAAAATTCTTCTCTTTATACTAACGCTGATGGGACCGAACTTATTTTCAGTACCAATTTTAACATGGCATTAAGCGATACCTTTCATAAAAAAAATGTTTTGTCATTTAACGGCGTTGGAGCAAGCGCTGACATCTTTTTTGAAACACCCTATAAAAGCAGAATTGGAAGACAAAGTGTTTTAACTGTAAATGCTAATAACATTGGTTTTATACATTGGTCGGACAAAAGTGTACAATACAGTTGTGATTCCGTTATTAAATTTAATGGTTATCATGTCAATAATGTTTTAGATCTAAAAGATTCAACTTTGCAGAAAGTAAATACCGATAGCGTTTTACGGAAGGCAACGAATGCCCGCCGGGAAGCTTTTAATACTAACATCCCGACTAATTTAATTATTATCAATAAAATTTATTTTAGCAGGCAATTTGCTTTCAATGTCGGCTTCAGATATATTTTTCATTCGAATTACAAACCTTATGTTTTTATTGAACCCGAATACAAACTGGTAAACAGAATTACCGTTAGTGTACATGTTGGTTACGGAGGTTACACACGTTTAAACACAGGACTAGCTTTAACTTACAGCGATAAAAACTGGTTCTTTAAATTAGGAAGTAATAGTTTACAAGGTTATATATTACCCAAGCAAGCTTTCGGACAAGGAGTTTATTTTAGCATAGCAAAAAAATTTAAATAAGATGAAAAAGAATTTATTTTTAATATTCTTGTTTGTTGTAGTAGTAACTGCAGCACAACCTCCAAGGAAATTTCATACTTGCTTTGGCGGTTATGGTCATGATATTGGTTATGGTATTGTTCAAACATTAAATGGTCAATATGCAGTTACCGGCTCTACCAGTAGTTTCGGTTATGGTAATACCGACGTGTACTTCGCTTTAGTTGATAGTATGGGATGGGTTCGCTGGGAAAAATCGTATGGTGGATTTAATAATGATATTGGTAAATCTATTATTCAGCTATCGGATTCAGGATACGTAATAGCGGGATATACCAATTCATTTGGAAGCGGCGGTTATGATGTTTATGTTATCCGTATAGATAAAAATGGAACATTAATATGGCAAAAAACTATTGGAGGACTGGATTGGGATTTTGGTAATTGCGTTCTTGAAGCTTCCAATGGCGGATTTATTATTTGTGGAAATACCTATAGTTATGGTTATGGAAAATCAGATGGCTTTCTTATTAAACTTGATATAAATGGCAATTTTCAATGGCAAAAAACATATGGCGGAATTGAAGATGATAATTTTAAGTCTGTAATTGAAACTTACAATAATATGTTTGCTATAGTAGGTGCAACATCTAGTTATGGTGATTTAAATGGTGATGCTTGGCTTTTTAAAACCAATTTAAACGGAGATTCAATTCTTAATATGAAATATGGAAATATTAAAACGGATTATTTTAATGACCTTATAGAAAGGCCCGTTTCTAACAGATATATTATGGTTGGTGCCACAGATTATGATCTTAGGGATTCCACTTATGCGTTCACTATTGAGAGTGATGAAAATGGTAATGCTATCGGACAATCACAATGGTCTTATCACAACATGGTTGATGCTCAATTGTACTCAATTACTAATTTAAAAGTTCCGTATTCTGCTGTCGTAAGAAAACAATACAATTCAACACAAGGAAGAAAACTAGAACCATTTGTTATGGTACTTCTGAATATTTGGGATTTTGCAGGTAGTGTTTCACCCTATGGCTCTCCTGAGGATGATGATTTATTCGCAGTTGCTAAAACAAGAGATAAAGGATTTGTTTGCGTAGGATACACCAAAGGTTTTACCGCAATTCTTTCTGATGTTTATCTTGTTAAAATTGACAGCAATTATAACAATGTCACAGGCGGACCTAGTATTGTTGGCATAAATGAACCGCAGAAACATGCTAATAATTTCTCGATTTACCCAACAGTAACGAAAGATGAAATAACTATTGATGCAGATCCAAGCATTAAGGAAATAATTATTTACGTTTCAGATTGTTTAGGCAATGTTCTCATGAAAACAAAAAGAAAAGAGATTAATTCAACACTAAGTCTTGGCAATTTTAATGAAGGGTTTTATTTTATTACAGTTTCAGAAGGAAATTTTTCAAAAACCTTTAAAGTTATTAAGAGCAATTAGGTTTTGCCTATGTTTAAATCCCTAAACGATAATTCGAAGTATTTATATTTTACTACAATTTTCGGATTATTTCTTTTTAATTTACTTCTCAAAATCAATTTTCTTGATGCAGAGCCCTTTTGGTATGACGAAATTATTAGTGTCAAAAGCGCGCTTCTCGATTTCGGTCACATTAAACACCAATCAGAATGGGATAATAATCCACCCTTTTATTACTATTGTCTTTGGGTTTGGATAAGATTATTAGGCGTATCTGAATTAAAAATACGTCTTCTTAGCGTAATTTTTAGCTGCATCTCGGCTTCCCTCATCTTTGTTTTAGCTAAAAAATATTTTAATTATTTAACTGCTTTGTTTTCCGCTTTAATTTTTTCACTTCATGATTTCAGTTATGCTTATACGCATGAGGCACGCTGTTATACGTTAGTAGTTTTATTAACTCTTTTATCAACCATTGTGTTTATGAAATTGATGCGGAATGCAAATTACAAAATCATAATTTTATTGGGTTTAATTAATTTTCTCATTATCTATACACATTACATTACCGGACTTGTTTTAATTTTTCAATTCATTTTGTTACTTGTATTTAAAAGACCAGGCCTTAAACCTTATTTAATTTCATTAGGAATTTGTTTGATTTTAGTCATCATTAGATTTACAAAAAAACAAGTGCTCCTAATTTTGTCGTATGAAAAGGGTTCTGAAACATTTTGGTTAAAAACCGCTGATGCCAATTCTGTTAAAACAGCATTAATTAGTCTTTTTTCAGGTGCCAATGCCTGGATATTTTTACTACTGCTTTTTATTATATCAGTTATTTTTGTTTTTTATGCGCGGAAAAAAATGACGCATGGAGAATTTCCATTTTTAATTTATTGCTTTTTCATTGGCGGGTTAAGTATTTTTTGCCTTGCTCTCATTGGCATTTATAAACCTATTTTCCTCGATAGGTATTTGCTTTTTACGATACCATTTATAGCCATACTTGTCGGTTGGTTCATTTGCAATTCATCTAAAATAATGTATTTGCTTATAATCCCGATTCTGTTTTTGCAATGCTCCAACCTTGTTTTAAACCCTAAAAAAACCATGGATTTCAGATTGGCGGCTAATGTTGTTAAGGATATAAAGGGGAATTCTGATGCCCTGATAATCATCCAAACCAAAGACTTGACCGGTCTTTTTACCTATTATTATAAGAATGAATTGTTTATAGATTTTAAAACAATGCAAAAGAATTTAAAGAAAAACAAGGTTTTAGAAATCGAAAACAGTGCCGATTTAAACGGATTACCCTATAAAAACGAAAACATCATCATTTTCTGTCAAACTTTCGAAAAAGAGAGTGACAATATTCAAATTTTTAATATATTTAAACAAAATAACTTTGTTTTTGCCACTTCAAAAAGTGTGAAGGGCGTAAAGATATCGTTACTTAGAAAAAACAAGTCGTTATGAAAAGTAAAATAATTATCTTCTTTTTAATTTTTTGTTCAGTTACTTTCGCTCAGGTAACAAATACAAAAAAATGGCGTAAGACCGAACAGGATTCGATGGCAAAAGCCTTGATCATGTACGATGAAAAAGATTACGTTGCGGCCCTGCCTATATATGATAATTTATTTAAGTCTCATCCTAATGAGGACTTTCTGAAATTTGTTTACGCACGCTGCTGTTTATCGAAAAGTGATAAGCATGAAGACGCGCTTTT
>DATMPR010000396.1:0-4057 GCA_035567575.1 Bacteroidia bacterium | reverse complement strand
ATATTTCATTTTTTTCTTGCTCAATTAAAAATCATTACCGTAATTTGCCTCATCAAAATGAAAAGTAATTTAAATACAATTTCCTTAAAACATTCAACCATGATATGGATGTGCTGCTGCAAGTATGAAAATTTGCTGAAGGGAAAACTTATTCGTGTGTAAACAATTAACCGACTGACTAATAAGAATCAAAAACCCTTCCGCTATACGAGAAGGGTTTTTTATTGACCCATCCCTTCCCGATAAATCGGAAAGTGCCTTTCCAAAGGGAAGGAGAAAAAACAAATTAAAATGAAAAGTTTCAGAACTGAAATAGAAAATATAAGTAACAGCAAAAGAACACTGGTTGAAAAAGACATTATTGATCTGGAGGAAAAGATCCGTCGGTTCAATGAAGGAAAGATCAATTCTGAAAAATTCCGCAGTTTGCGTTTAGCACGAGGAGTCTATGGTCAGCGACAACAAGGTGTTCAAATGATCCGGATCAAATTACCGTTTGGAAAAATTTCTGCAAAACAATTATTACGAATTGCTGATATAAGTGATGAATATTCAAATGGCAATTTACATTTAACTACAAGACAAGATATTCAAATACATCATGTGAGTTTAAACAGAACGCCGGAACTGTGGTCGAAGTTAGAACAAGATGATATTACTTTACGCGAGGCTTGTGGAAATACAGTTCGTAATGTTACAGCGTCTGCAGAAGCAGGAATTGATCCTAATGAACCTTTTGATGTGTCGCCTTATGCGTATGCCGTGTTTTCTTATTTTTTGCGCAAACCATTTGGACAAGAACTCGGTCGTAAAATTAAAATTGCTTTTTCTAATAACGATAAAGATACAGCACTAACGTACATTCATGATCTGGGGTTTATTCCAAAAACAGAAAACGGACAACGTGGTTTTAAAGTTTTAATTGGCGGCGGATTAGGCGCGCAACCTTTTTTAGCACAAACTGCTTTCGACTTTTTGCATGAAGATAAAATAATTCCGTTCATTGAATCAAGTATCCGTGTATTTGATCGTCATGGCGAAAGAGCGAGCAGACATAAAGCGCGCATCAAATATTTAATTAATAAAATTGGCGTTGCGGAGTTTTTGAAATTAGTTCATGAAGAAGAAAAATCAGTTCTTATAAAAGAATTTAAAATTGATATTTCAGAAAACGAAACTGTTCCGCAGTTCCGCGCCCAATTGTCAAACGAAATTCCTGCAATAGAAAAGGAAGAATATGATGCTTGGTTAAAAACAAATGTATTCGAACAAAAGCAAAAAGGATCGTTTGGAGTTTATATAAAAGTTCAGCTTGGAAATATCCCAACAACAAAAGCAAGAGAGCTTGCGAGAATTTCTAAACTATACGCAAATGCCTCAGATATCCGGATCACAATTAATCAAGGATTTTTATTGCGCGATGTTAGTTCTGAAGAATTACCGTTTTTATTTAGCGAATTAAACAATTTAAAATTAGCAATTCCCGGTTTTGATTCTGTCGGTGATATTACGGCTTGTCCGGGTACCGATACTTGTAATTTAGCCATCTCAAACAGCACAAACATTTCTGTTGAGTTAGAAAAAGTTATTTATGCTGAGTATCCTGAATTAATTTATAATCACGATATAAAAATTAAAATTAGCGGTTGCATGAATGCATGCGGGCAACATGGCTTGGCGCAAATTGGATTTCATGGGAGTTCTTTTAAAGTTGGAACGAATGTTGTCCCTGCTCTACAGGTTTTATTAGGCGGAGGCACTTTAGGAAACGGCGCAGGAAGAATCTCAGATAAAATAATTAAAGTAGCAAGTAAACGCGGCCCCGATGTTTTAAGAAAATTGTTTGATGATTTTGAAAAGAATGCTGTTGAAGGAGAATATTTTAATTCTTACTATGACAAACAAGGCAAAGATTATTTTTATCAGTTACTAAAACCATTGGGAGATAACTCAACTTTAGGCGCAAATGATCTTTTAGATTGGGGCTCAAATGAAAAATTTCAAACCGCAATTGGTGTTGGGGAGTGTGCCGGTGTTGTAATTGATCTGGTTCAAACTTTATTTTTTGAAGCAGAAGAAAAACTGGAACTAAGCGCTGAAGCATTTGGGAATGAACAATGGGGTGATAGCATTTATTATACTTACGCTTCCTTAATAAACGGCGCTAAAGCTTTATTGCTCGATAAAGAAATTCACGTTAACACGCATCACGGTGTAATAAATGATTTTGATAAACACTTTGTTGAGGTTGGGGAATTAAAATTAGAAACGACATTTAAGGATTTGGTATTGAAAATTAACCAAAACGAGCCAACAAAATTTTTTGCGGAACATTATCATGCAGATGCAATAAAGTTTTTGGAAAAAGTAAAATCAGTTCGCGAGAAAAACCTCGTTGTAAAATGAAGAATTATATCTATATAAAATATTGTTGTTGTATGATAATGTAACGGGCCTCATCCCGGAAATATAGCTCCCTTCCCCCGAAAGGGGAGGGGCCGGGTGTTGAGGCTAAATTAAGATCAAAGAAATATTTACAATAAAAGCAAAAAAATGAAAACAATAATATATCCAAAATTAACTGTAGTAGGCGCTGGTCCCGGTGACGCAGAACTTATAACTGTAAAAGCAATTAACGCTTTAAGCGAAGCTGATGTAATTCTTTATGATGCATTGGTAAACAAAGAATTATTAAAATACGCACCAATTAATGCATTAAAAATTTATGTTGGAAAAAGAAAGAATAAGCACGAGTACTCACAGGAGCAGATCAATAATTTAATTGTCGATTTAGCTTTTACTCACGGTCGTGTTGTTCGTTTAAAAGGCGGAGACCCATTTGTATTTGGAAGAGGAAGCGAAGAGATTTTATACGCCGAAGCTTTTAATATTGAAACGGCAGTTGTTCCGGGAATCTCAAGTTCTATTGGTGTTCCGGGATTAAACGGAATCCCTGTAACTCACCGTGGTATCAGCGAAAGCTTTTGGGTGATCACAGGCACAACAAAGAATGGAAGATTGTCGAAAGATGTTGCGCAAGCTGCAAAATCAAATGCTACCATTGTTATTTTGATGGGCTTATCGAAATTAAAAGAAATAGCTGAAATTTATAAAAAAGCAGGAAGGAAAGAAACATTAGTTGCAGTTATTCAAAACGGAACATTAGCTAACGAAAATGCGGCTCTGGGAACAATACAAAATATTGTTGAAGAAGCTGCCGAACAAAACATAAAATCTCCGGCAGTCATTGTTATTGGCGAAGTAGTGAAATTTCATAAATATTATCCTTCGCTTATCCGCGACTGGAATTATTCCTTAAACTAAAAATAGCGATAGGATAATTATGAAAACAAAATGGGTGTTTGTTATTGTAGTTCTTGGGTTGAAAGGTTTCTCCCAGGAATCGGCAAAACAAATTAAAAACATAAATCAGGTTTGGGGCGGCTATTATAATTCAATAATCATAAACCAAAAGTGGTTGGTGAATTCTGATATTCAATTCAGAACAAAAGATTGGCTCGATCATCCCTCACAAGCTTTGATACGAACAGGACTTGTAAGAAGAATTAATGAAAAGTTAAGCGTAACCGTTGGACTTGCACATTTCAGATTTTATTTAAGTGATGTTGCAACAAGAGGAGAATGGCGACCGTGGCAAGAAATTGCATTAACAGAAAACTATAAAAAACTTAAAGTTTTTCATCGTTTCCGCTCTGAAGAACGCTTTAATCAGAAAACAAACAATAACGAGCCTATTAATGATTACACATACAATTGGCGTTTCCGGTATAAATTAGATCTGCAATTTCCACTTGCATCAAGAAACAATAAAGCCCTTTATTTCACTATTGGAAACGAGATTTTTATTAATGCGGGAAATATCATTAAGTATAATTATTTCGACCAGGACCGTTTATCTGCCGGATTTAATATAGAATTGAATAAAAATTTCACCCTCCAACCACAGTTTATTTATATCTGGCAACAAGAAAACAATGGAATTACACTGGATAAAATCAGCGTTTTCCGGCTAAACATTTTACATAAAATTAAATTC
>DATMPR010000395.1:0-2729 GCA_035567575.1 Bacteroidia bacterium | reverse complement strand
ATTACCGATGTAATCGTTCTATTCTTCAAAAATGGCACGCAAGGTACAGGTGGTGCTGTAGGAACTGCAGTTAACTTAAAACTTTATACTGGAGATATGACAACTGGTCCGACTGCTACAACAACTCCAATAGCAACTTCTACTGCTAACATTGGAGGTATTTTAGCCACTGCGGCTACTAACTCCGTAACATACGTCGGTGCACCGGTAGTTTACGCAAGTAACATTATCATACCTTACAAATACAACTTCCCAACGAACCCGGCTGCTCCGGCAACAGTTGGTTTCTTCGCTTCTGTTACTTTACCTACAACATCAGGTGATACAGCAGTAGTATTCTCTGATAATACTGTAGCAACTGGTACTAACTGGGAAAACTGGACGCCAAACCAATGGGCTAAAGTTTCCACTACGTGGGGAGGCTTCAATGCTAGTATGGCTATTTTACCTATCATTTCTTGTTCTGTAACTCCTTTAGGTATTAATGAAGGTGTTTTAGCTTCTAATGTTAATTTAATGCCAAATCCTACAACCGGTATATTCAATGTTGTTACAACATTACCTACCGCTAAGGATATTAGCTTAACTGTTACAAATGCAATCGGCCAATTAATTACTAAAGCAGAATTGCTAAAAGCAACGAATGGTGTTTATACTGTTGATTTATCTGCTTATAACAATGGTATTTATTTTATTACTCTGCAAACAGACAATGAGAAGGTTGTCAAGCGAATTGTAGTAGCTAAATAAACTATCCCAATAATTTTAAAAGCCCTCCGACAAATCGGGGGGCTTTTTTATTTTATATTTGGTATGAAATTTGATTGGATAAGCTTATGAAACTGAAAGTAGTTGTCCTGGTATTTGTTTTTGGAATGAGCAATGCTCAAAACAAACAGATACAGCAAAGTGTAAATAAATTAGTGAGCTCATATATTACGGTTGCTAATATTCCGGGCATTTCTGTTTGTGCGGCTATTGATAATAAAACAGTTTACAGCAACTCCTTTGGTTTCTCAGATATAAATAATAAAACACCAATAACAGACTCCACACGCTATCGGATCGGAAGTTTAACTAAAGTATTAACTGCAGCTGCCTTTGCAAAATTAATTGAAAAGGGAGATTTAAAAGAAGATGATTTTATTGCAAGATATGTTACTGTTCCTCAAAACTTACAGATCATCCGGCTTGGACAATTAGCTTCTCACACGAGCGGAATTCGTCATTACGGAACGAATGAAATTAGTTCGCAAAATGATGCAACGCACAAAAAATTAGAAGATGCTTTATCAAGATTTATAAATGATAGTTTGGTTTCAAAACCGGGCGAGAAATATAAATATTCAAGTTACGGTTATATTTTGCTTGGTGCAGCGATAGAAAACCAACAGAAAAAAAGTTTTAACCGCATTATCGATACTTTTATTTTATCACCTCTAAACATGAAACATACTTGTCCGGAAATTTATGGACAAAAAATTACAAACCGAAGTATGTTTTATTATCCGTCAAAAACAGGATTTACAATTGCCTCCGGCGAAGATTATAGTTATAAGTGGCCTGCCGGCGGATATTTATCTACGCCAAATGATCTGGTAACATTCGGCAGCGGATTGCTAAGTGAAAAAGTAGTCTCTAAAAATTATCTCTCCTTATTATTTACATCACAAAAAACAAATGATGGAAAAGAGACCGGAGCAGGTTATGGATTTAAAATTGGTGTTGACAGCAAGGGGAGAAAAGTAATTTTTCATGGCGGTGAATCGGAAGGAGCAAGAGCATTTTTATTGATCTACCCTGAGGAGAAATTAGTGATATCACTTTGCGCAAATGCTTTCAGAGCTCCGATCTCCGAAGGCGAAGCGGAAACAATTGCAGGCTATTTTTTAAATGATTATGTGGTAGAAAAAAATCCGCTGACCAGCAGGCCGTACAAGTTCATGACTAAAAATGATGGTCGTGATATCGAAGGGGATATAATTGTAGATGGAAAAAAAGGGATCATAACAGGTTTAACAAGAATGGAAATTCCGATCCTGGATATTGTGAAGGATAAAAATGAAATCAGAATTATTGCCCTCTCAAATACCGGTATAATAAATATTTGGTTAACACCTGATAAAGATGGTTACAAAGGCAAATGGGGTTACGATAAACCAACCACCGAAATAAAAATGCTGTAAATTTTAATGCAAGTAATTGCGGGCCGTTAAATACATATACGCCATCCAATTATATTGCTCCTGCGTGAATCTGCAAGTACATCCCCAATAACTCATGATGTTATCTACAGGGGGAACATAATATTGATTGTTCGCGTCTTTTGGTCCGTAAACATAACCACAGGGGCCGGCACCTGAACCAATAGTATAAGGATCCGCATCTGTATCGCAAAAACCATCACCGGATGTTTGACAATTACTTTCGTTTACTAATTCTGCACTTGGTCCGTCTGCTGAACTGGTGGATATTTCTGCAAAGGTATGAGGCAATCCAAAAAAGTGACCCATTTCATGAACTGCCGCTAAACCCGTAAATGCAGATTTAAGCAACACAATTAAATCCCGTCCTCCGGGCATATAAGTATAACCTGCTTTTGGCGGAACGATCATGTTCTGCACTAAATAAATATTAATTGTTTTCTCGGTAAACCAATTGTAATTACCTACTATCTTATTTTCATGATTGGGCTGATCCCATTTATTGTATTCATATTCGGGAATGTA
>DATMPR010000394.1:0-3298 GCA_035567575.1 Bacteroidia bacterium | reverse complement strand
ATTGGTTTTTGTTGTTGTTTTGCCATTTTGCTATTTTTTTTTGGTTAATAATAAGTGTATTAAAAAAAATAATCAAATGCCATTTACTTTAAAAGGGTCAAGCATTTTTCTTTTTATATCTCGCTCTAGGTTATCCAAACTAAGCTGTGGAATTCTAATTAATTCCACCATATCGCCTGCTGCAGCTGTTGTGTAAGTGAATTCTCCTTCGAGCAATTCCCTAATGATTATTGAAATTGCTTTCACTATAATTCCTCTTTTTTCAATAAGCTTCAATTCATCTTGCGTTTTAACTGTACCGTGAACAAGCATAAGTTCCCATTTGATATTCTCACAGAGTTGTTTTCTAATTGCTACTTTTTTGGGTAAATAGAATTTTTTTTGAACCCACTCATCTACAGCTTTATTTAATTCCGCCAATTTCCTTGTCTTTGCACTGCTATTTCCAGTTATATAACCAATTGGATTATGACTGGCCTGAACTTCAATGTGAATGTTTTTCCATTGACCATTCATGTTTTTTACTGCGAGAATATCCATCTCGTGTACTCCAAGTTTTAATCCGCGTATTGTGAAATAACCATTTCTCATTAACCATTCCTCTACAATCGTTTCTGCTAATAGTGCCATTTTTTTATACTAATTTAAATTTTATTTTCCACTGCTAATCTTTAAATAAGTTTGCTTATGAGTTCTGCAATTACAAAACTAAAACCAACCATCAAAGAAATTGCACTAATCCACAAAAGGCGGAGTTTATGCACTAAAGCTTTACGTTTATGTTCTTTAATATCAGAAGGCACATTCAATTGTACTTTAGCTTCATAAGGGAGTACGCCTAAAAAGGAAATCACTAATGCAAGTAAAAAGGACAAGAGGACGCATACTTTAAGTATTTCGTTTGAAACCACTTTTTCATAAATAATTGTTACACCTAAAAGCGCGGAGCTGATCGCAACTAATTGTTTTAAAATATCATTTGCGAGAGTAATGTTGTTTTTAATTGTTTCCCGTCCCCAGGTTACATAAAAATTATCGTCTTCGCTAGGTTGGCGACCTTCTTGTGTTTCCATGTTTAATAAGAAATTAAGACAAGGTTATCACACTTGCATTTCGGATTACTGCATCGAATAAACACATCTTTTGTTTTGGGTCCGAAATCGTCCATGATTTTCATTTCAATCAAAAATTCGCCCCCACCATTTTTTGCATAATCTTCAGGGTTATAGAAAGTTTTAGTTTTGCAATTGTAGCAAGTAAAACTTGGTCTGTCATCTTCTTGGTCCGCCATTTTTAGTAGTAAGGTATGTTTACTTTGTTTTTATCATTGCAATGGCGGCAAGGTATTATTACATCTTTAGATGGTACCGTACCTGCCACTTCTAAAAAATAATCTTCATTTTTACCAATATAATCACTCCGCTTAATGAAATTCTCTTTTCTGCAAGAATAACATAAGAAACGTAGTGCATCATTTTCATCTTTACTCATTGGTTTACGATTTTGGCAATACTAATATAACAATTATTTTCATTGTATGATCTACAGTATCGGAAGATCAAATGGACTTTTTTATATCCTTTAATGCCTTGGATGTGGCTTGTATGAGGTTATTAATTGATTGCATAATTTCTTCATTCTTTACCCAAAAATTGCTACTAACAGATTGCTCGTTAACTCTTGTAAAACCAAGTAAAATTTCGTATAAATCTTGATCCTTATAAGTCAGTCTATTTGGAGCTTTTTTGCTACCATGACTTGAAAACAAACGCAAAGTAACCTGCTGTAAAGACGCTAATTCCATTTGTAGTGATTTATTAAAAGGAAACAACTGATGAAATGATTTATTCCGGGCATTTTTTATAATAGACTCATAACTACTAAGTGATGGCTTGTAATGGTTCAGGCCAAATGGAAGTTCTTTGAATTTATTATCTAATTCGTTATGTTTTGAGATTGTCGTCCAAAGAACGAGTGGTTTCAAATCACAAATATTAATGATAAGAGTAAGTAATTTATTGACATCACTAACAAAGTTGTAAGAGATACGTAAAATTTCATTCATCGCTCCTGGATCCGTCTCAATATTGACAACACTGGCTTTATAGGAGATAATGTGTTCATTTATAACCTTGGAAATCTTATCAAGTAAATACTCTTTTTTCGCATTAATTTTAGCCGGAATAACAAGTGTTGAATATGCATCAGATTGAATATTAGAAATTGCTTTATCTACTTGTGCTGATAAAGAATCTGTAATTTCCCAATCATTTGAATTAAATAAGGTTTCTACGTACTCCCAAACTTTTTCTCTATCATCAATTTCTTTAATTTTTAGTTCACCCTCATTAAAATTAAACAGATTTGATTGAAGCGGATCTAATTTTATAATCTTTAAATTTTCGTTTTGAATTGGCTCTATAATTTGATTGACATCATGTATTTCACCTATCAAACTGAAAACAATTTCACCAATTTCCTCTAATTCATTTTTGATTGCTAAGTCAATATTTATTTTGTTAATATTGTCTGGAGCCACCATTATTTTGTAAAGACTATTAATTCCGATCCCTTCAACAATGTAAACATCTTTTGGATTAAATTTCCCAGAACTGTCAATGTCCATGCACAGATACTTAGAATTTTTGTTGGTCTTAACCTTCTCTCTGAAAATGAAAGAATTATTAATGATTAAAATACTCGCATTTGTTTTAGAAATGTTTTCTTCTTTGATCCAGCTCTTAAAAAAAAGAGAGTTAGAAATGTTATTTATTTCATTTATAATGACATTTTTTATTGAAGGCATATGAATAAATGTTAGGCTATAGCGTTATTTTCTAAACCTCTTATCAATTAATTTTTTACAAATCGATTTCACTTTAATGATTTCTTCTTCAGAAAGATTAAGAGAAGTATTTAAAATATACGAATCGTTGAAGTCTAGAATGTCCAAAATTTCGGTTTTATTTTCAAAAAGTCGAGTGTAAGAATTAAATTCTTTCGCTGAAATAGGAACATTTGGCACAGGTAATCCTTTAAATTCACTCGGCGTTAATTCTAAAACTCCACCGCCATAATATCTGCCATTCAATTCAGCAAAAGCTAAAGTCAGTGAATTGTAAAATGAATACACTAAATGATTTATATCGTATCCTTTTTTCATTTCAATTTTATAAGCAGAATCGGTAACTAAAACGTCTGCATTATTTTTTAATAGTTTAGGATAAAAATGGCTCCTTTTGAAAAAGAAACCTTCAGGCACTGTAGATATATTAGGTATCACAAACCAGTTTTCTCT
>DATMPR010000393.1:0-7024 GCA_035567575.1 Bacteroidia bacterium | reverse complement strand
CATTATAAAAATAATAAAGCAGGTACCTGGATCGTAACAGCACTTTTTTTATTGACAGGATTAGCGTTAGTAGTTTATCTTAACACACCTCCGTATCAGCCACGTGAACGTGATTACGCCTATGCGGGTTCCTGTTACGCTTTTGCAATCTGGATTGGTTTTGGTGTATTATTTATTTATGATTTTCTTAGAAAAAAAACCAATGGTAATACAGCTGCTGTAATTGCAACATGTATCGGACTAGTTGGTCCGGCTTTAATGGCAAAAGATGGCTGGGATGATCATAACCGTTCCTTACGTACATTATCACGCGATGTTGCGATTGATTATTTAGAGTCGTGTGCACCAAATGCAATTTTATTTACCAATGGCGATAACGATACTTTCCCTTTATGGTACGCGCAGGAAGTTGAAGGCATTAGAACCGATGTGCGTGTTGTGAATTTAAGTTTATTGCAAACCGATTGGTATATACGCCAAATGCGCCGTGCCGCTTATGAATCGGCTCCGGTGCCATTTACAATTCCCGAAGAAAAATTAATTCAGCGTAAACGCGAAGTAATTTATTTGTTTGATAAAAACGTTGGACCAATGAATTTGAAAAAGGCCATCGAGTATGTTGAAAGTGATGATCCTGCAAATAAATTCGAATATGGTAATGGATTATTAGATTATTTGCCAACCAAACAATTTTATTTACCGGTTGATTGCATGGCGGTAATGAAAAACAAAATTGTTTCGTTAAAAGATACGGTCCGCATTGCAAAAAACATCAGCTGGAATATTCCGCGCGGTGCCATAACTAAAAATGATCTGATGGTGTTAGATCTGTTAGCGCATTCTGATTGGAAACGCCCGATCTATTTTGCGGTTACTACTGGAAATGAAGCTTATGTTGGTTTGGAAAAATATTTCCAACTGGAAGGCTTAGCATTCCGTTTAGTGCCAATTAAACAAAATGAGAATGAAGAAATGGGCGGAGGCAGAGTAAATACTGAAGTAATGTATAAAAACATTATGGAGAAATTTTTGTGGGGCGGTATGGATAAACCCGGCGTTAACCTTGATGAGAATTGTTTACGCATGGCAGCAAACCTTCGTATGCAAATGTCAATTTTAGCAAATGCATTGATCAGCGAAGGCAAAAACAGCAAAGCAAAAGCAGTTTTAGATAAGTGTCTGGAAAAAATGCCTGACGAAAACGTTCCGTTTGATGCAAGTTTATTTACAATTACCGCAGGCTATTATCAGTTAGGAGATATTAAAAAGGCAAACTTATTAGCTAAACAGTTGTTCGATATTTTTGAAGGCGATCTTAAAGTTTACAATGCACAATCCGGTCAGCATCGCGTTGCTTTTGGCCGCGAAATAAATCAGTGTAAAGAAATAATGCGCCGACTGGTAGGCTTAACTTCTCAATTCAAACAAAAGGAATTGGAAAAAGAATTTATGAGCCGTTTGCAAGCTATTGTTCCGCCTGAAGAGTTAGCACCGCCGCAAGAACAATCAAAGCCTCTGCCTAATTAATCCTTCGTCAAGCTCAGGATGACAATATTTTTTAAATAAATAACATTTTACATGTCAACCGCCGAACGCGTAAGCGCTACTGATACTTCTGATAATTACGTTTTACAGCGCAGTATTTTCGCTTATCTCGAAGCTGCTAAAATTGTAAAAGGTAAAGTTCTGGAGATTGGAACCGGCTCTGGTTACGGCGTAAAATACATTGCTCCATTGGTAGATAAATTTGTGACCATCGATAAATTTGTTTGTGATGTTGATTTTAAAACTTATCCGAATGTTGAGTTTAAACAACAAACGGTTCCGCCTTTTCAAAACATTGATGATAACAGTTTTGATTTTGTTGTTACATTTCAAGTTATAGAACATATTGTGCCTGACGATCTATATGTAAAAGAAATTGCCCGCGTTTTAAAATCGGGCGGCAAGCTGATCGTTACTACACCAAACCGACGTATGTCATTAAGCCGTAATCCATGGCACATCCGCGAATACAAACCAAATGAATTGGCTTTGCTTTTAAAAAAATATTTTAAAACAATTGAAACAAACGGTGTGTATGGTAATGACACCGTGATGGCGTATTATCAAAAAAATAAAGAATCTGTCAATAAAATAATGAAATACGATATTTTTAAATTGCAGTGGATCTTACCGCGTCAGATTTTGCAAGTTCCTTATGATATAATGAACCGCCGCAATCGTAAAAAATTATTGAATTCCAATAACGACCTCACTTCAAACATAAGATCATCTGATTTTTTTTTGAAAGCTGTTGATGATAAAAGCCTCGATTTGTTTTACGTAGCCGAAAAATAAAAATTTGATCAGTCAACTTTTAATACAACCTAAAAAAGCCTTCAGACTGTTATATCCAAAAGCTACTTGGAGAGCAAAAACTATCTCACCAACCATATTTCTAACTTTTGATGATGGTCCGATTCCCGGTTTAACCGAATGGATATTGGATACATTGAAGTTGTTTAATGTAAAAGGCACTTTTTTTTGTGTCGGAGATAATATTACAAAGAATAAGACCATTTTTAACAGAATTATTAAGGAAGGTCATACCGTAGGAAACCACACTTATAACCACATAAAAGGATTTAAGACGAAAACTGCAGATTACCTCGAGAATACCGAAAAATGTGAGATTTTTACAAATAGTAAATTATTCAGACCACCATACGGTCAGTTAAAGAAATCTCAATATAACATGCTTCTTGAGAGGGGATATAAGATAATAATGTGGGATGTGATCTCTTACGATTATGAGAATATCACGCCTGAGGTTTGTTATAAAAACGTTGAGAAAAATGTTAAAAACGGCAGTATTGTGTTATTTCACGATAATATTAAGGCTGAAGAGAAAATAAAATACGCTTTACCTAAAACGATAGAGTTTTTTTTAAAATTAAATTATAAATTTGCGGCGTTGTAATCTTTCCATGAAAAAGAGCTTCTTAATATTCATAGCTATCGCTGCCATCTTTATAGCAGGTTGTAATGGCAACAGATCAGCCACAGCTGAATATTCTGTTCATGTTTGGGGTAACTGTGAAAAATGCAAAGCTACGATCGAGAAAAGCTGTGATTTAAAAGGTGTATCTGAAGCGGTTTGGAATGTAGATTCAAAACTTTTAAAGTTAAAACTCGATACCAGTCAAATAAGTCTTAATACAGTTTTGGAAGCTGTAGCAAAAGCCGGTTATGATAATGAAAAATTTTACGCCGACGATTATTCTTATGGCGCACTCCAAGCTTGCTGTCAGTACGAACGCCGCCCTTTCGATTCAAAATAATCCGTTTCATCTTTTTTAGTACTTTTAGGTCATCATGCGGATCACTGTTATAAGAATTTTTTTCTTTTTAATTTATTTTTGTTTTTATGGCGCAGCTTATGGCCAGTATTTAGAAAAAAGAAAGAAACTGGAAGCCGGGCTCCGCAATTGTAAGGAAGATACCAATAAAATAAATTTACTTAACGAACTCGCTTCCCTGACCTCAAAAAATAATTTTGTGGATTCGTATACTTATTCCGAAAAAGCACTCGTGCTAAGTGAGGAGTTAGGTTTTTTAAAAGGTAAAATAGATGCGTACAATAATTTTGGTGATGCTTACTGGTACCATACCGATTATATTAAAGCGCAGGGTTATTATTTTAAGGCGTATCGAATTAATGATTCGCTGAAAGATGAAGTGGGTATAGCGAATTCGCTTTATAATATCGGTTGGATAATCTGTCTTCAGCAAAAAAATTATAAAGAGGTTGGTTACCTGTATAAAGCATTGGGCGTTTATGAAAAGTTAAAAGATACTGATGGAATAACTAAAGTATTTAATGCTTTAGGCGGTTATTATGGCGATAAGCATAGCAATTTTAAGAAGAAACCTGATTTTGATTCCGCTCTAATGTATTATAACAAGGCTATCGATTTTTTAAAAGCTTCCGGACTTCCCACACGTCGCTTGGGTATTTTTTACGGTAATATTGGCGATCTTATGTCGCAGCTGGGAGATTATAAATCGGCAAAATTTTACGGTGAAAAATATCTGGATCTTATTAAAGATTCGGGTGATTCTGCTTCGTATTATTTAAACATTGCAAATTTAGCAGGTTTCGAAATGCATCTTGGCAATACTGACAAAGCCATTGAGTTGTTTGAAAAGGCGCATTTGTTTGCGGTCCGGAACGAGATTAAAAACACTTTAGCACTTGTTTATAGCGGTTTAAATGAATGTTATGAAGAAAAAGGAAATATACCTAAGGCATACGAGTTTTTAAAAAAGACCAAGATCCTGGAAGATGAACTTAACAAACAATTATTCTCGGCTAATTTATCCGATTTTCAAAATTCTTATGAAATAGAAAAACGTGAAGTCAATATCAAGCAGCTTAAACAGGACAATGAGATACAGGAATTGAAAGGTAAACAAAATAAATTTGCTTTAGCCGGAGTAGGAATAGTTTTACTGATAATAATAATAATCGCGTATTTACTCTTCAAACAAAATAAAGTAAAGAATGCCGCGAATTTATTATTGCAGGAACAAAATAATATTATTATACAAAAGAAACTTGAGATCGATCACAGCATTCAATACGCAAAAGGCATTCAAACAGCATTGCTGCCAAACATAAATGATATAAAAAAAATATACCCTGAAAGTTTTATTTATTATTTGCCCAAAGATGTTGTGAGCGGTGATTTTTACTGGTTTCATAATGTGGATGATTATTTTTATTGTGTAGCGGCAGATTGTACAGGCCATGGAGTGCCGGGAGCATTAATGAGCATAGTAAGCATGGATAAAATTATCCAGGCCATTTTCGAAAAAAAGCTTAATGAGCCAAAGGATATTCTGAAGTTTTTAAACGTTGAAATTAAAAAAGCACTAAAGCAACATACCGATGAAGCAAAACAGCGCGACGGACTTGATATTGCATTGGTAAGGATCAATACCAAAAATAATTCTCTCGATTTTGCTTCAGCCAATCGTCCGCTTTATATTATTAGCAATAATAAATTAAGCGAATACAAAGCCGATAAAGTGGCCATAGCGGGCTTTACACCTGATAATCATGAGTACAAGCAGCTATCATTAAAACTTAATAAAGGCGACTGTTTATACATTGCTTCCGATGGTTATGCCGATCAGTTTGGTGGTGGAAATGGTAAAAAATTCATGACCAAAAACTTTAAAATGCTCTTGGAAGAGGGCTCGGGAAAGGACATGAAATCCCAGGAATCACAGGTTATTAGCAGTCATACTTCCTGGAAAGGGAAATATGAACAAGTTGATGATATTTTAGTCATTGGAATCAAAATATAATTAACAAATAATTGGCTTTGTTTATAACAAAATTCCGTCATCCTGAGCTTGCCGCAGGATAAGTTTGTATAAACCCTGCCTTTAACTACCTTTGTTTACAGTTTTTTTGCCGCAAGGCATCACGACGTGAAAAAACTGTATGTCTCAAAACACCAAATATATCTTTGTTACCGGCGGTGTAACATCGTCTCTCGGAAAAGGAATTATCTCAGCTTCATTGGCCAAATTACTTCAGGCCCGCGGTTATACTGTAACAATTCAAAAATTAGATCCCTACATTAACGTTGATCCGGGAACTTTAAACCCTTACGAACATGGTGAATGCTATGTAACAGAGGATGGCGCTGAAACGGATTTGGATCTCGGTCACTACGAACGTTTTTTAAATGTAAAAACATCGCAAGCCAATAATGTAACTACAGGAAGAATTTACCAATCGGTGATTGAAAAAGAACGCAGAGGCGAATACTTAGGAAAAACAGTTCAGGTAATTCCGCATATTACGGATGAGATTAAAAATCGTGTTAAGTTATTAGGTAAAACCGGACAATATCAATTCGTCATTACCGAGATTGGCGGTACCGTTGGTGATATTGAATCGCTACCGTACATTGAGGCGGTGCGTCAATTGAAATGGGAATTGGGAGATGATTGTACGGTAATCCATTTAACCTTATTACCATATTTATCTACCTCCGGCGAATTAAAAACAAAACCAACACAGCACTCCGTAAAATTATTATTGGAGTATGGAGTGCAGCCGGATATTTTGGTGTGCAGAGCGGAACATGCTATTAACAGTGATATCCGACGTAAAATAGCTTTATTCTGTAACGTGGAAGTGGATGCTGTAATTGAAGCTTTAGATGCTTCTACTATTTATGAAGTTCCGGTTTTTATGGAGAAGGAAGAGTTGGATGTGATCACGCTAAAAAAATTAGGAATTACTGTTGAAGGCGTACCTCAATTACAAAAATGGAAAGAATTTTTATTCAAGTTTCATAATCCAAAAAAAGAAGTAAATATTGGTTTAATAGGAAAGTATGTTGAATTAAAAGATTCTTACAAATCTATTGCGGAATCTTTTATACACGCGGGTGCTGTAAACGACTGTAAAGTAAAATTACATTGGATCCACAGTGAGAGTTTAACTGATGAAAATGTAAAAGAAAAATTAAAAGGCTTAAAGGGAATTTTAGTCGCCCCTGGTTTTGGTAATAGAGGAATTGAAGGAAAAATCGAAGCCATTAAATTTGCGCGCGAAAATAATGTTCCGTTTTTTGGAATTTGTTTAGGAATGCAATGCGCGGTAATTGAATTTGCGCGTAATGTTTTAGGATTAAAAGATGCACATAGCCGCGAAATGAATCCCGCAACTGCAAATCCGGTAATTGATCTATTGGAAGCACAAAAAAATATTTCGCACATGGGCGGCACTATGCGCTTAGGTGCCTATCCTTGCAGGTTAGAAGAAAATACTTTAGCGCATAGAATTTATAATTCAAACGAAACAACTGAGCGTCACCGCCACCGTTACGAATTTAATAACGAATACTTGCCTAAATTCAGAGAAGCGGGCATGAAATTATCAGGGATAAATCCGGATGCAGGACTCGTTGAGATCATTGAATTAAACAATCATCCGTTTTTTATCGGTGTACAATTCCAT
>DATMPR010000392.1:0-5556 GCA_035567575.1 Bacteroidia bacterium | reverse complement strand
GTAAAAGATCTGGAAGGAAATATCCATCATTACGTTGGCCATGTAAATTGTTTACCGAGACAATCTAAAGTGGATTAAGAAATACTTCGACAAGCTCAGTAACCAAAAAATAAATACCATTAAAGGCCTCTCAGAAATGAGAGGCCTTTTTTTATTTGATCTCCGATACAAATGCATATTCATAGTATTAATTTATTTACTTTACTATATTTGTTAAGCAGCAGCAAATGAACCCTGATAACTCTGTCATACTCGAAATATATAAGTACATGAACGATAGGGGCGTTCTTATTTCTTATTTGGGAGATTTTAATTTCAATGTTGTAAATTCTTTATTGGCCTCAGTTAAAAAAGTTATCAATGATTCTGGAATTGATTTTCAAAATAAAAAACGTTTTTATGCCGTAGCTGCAGAGTGTCTTGATAATGTGAACCGTTACAATTATGCGTTTAAGGGAGAAAACGTTTCAGAGATCTACACCAAAACTTATTTTAATATTTCGGAAAATAAAGATTGTTTTATCATTCAAACCGGAAATTATATTCATACTGATCAGGTACCAACGCTTACAGCTAAACTGGAAAAAGTAAATTCACTCGATAAAGAAGGTTTAAAAGCTTTTTATCGTGATAAGTTGGCTGAGAGTCCGGCGAAGGGTGGAGGATTAGGAGTGATAGATATTTCCATACGATCAGGATGTAAGATCATTTTTGAATTTAAACCGGTTACCGATGACGTACTTTTTTTTATTTTACAAACTACCATTAAAAAATAAATTATGGACTCTATTTTGTTAGAAGCAACTGCAACTACGCCAAAGGTAACTATTGATCCCGCGGCCAATAAATTTGAGATCTCAGGCGAGTCAAGACCGGAAAACACGGCGAAATTTTATACTCCCATTATAGAGTGGTTTGAAAATTATAGTTCTGTTTTATATTATCAAAAAAGCAGCGGCGGAAAAACTAAAAAAACAAGTATGGAATTTAAATTAGAATATTTTAATTCAACTTCCGCTAAATTCATACTTGATATTTTTTATAAACTTGAAAAAATTCAAAAAGAAGGATGCGATGTTGAAGTAGTTTGGAATTATGATGCGCGTGATACGGACATGAAAGAATCAGGCGAAGAGTTCTCTAATTATGTTCCCGGTTTACCGGTCAGATACCTAGGATATTGATAATTAATGAATGAAGAAAATTGCCGTTGTTTTATTATTTTTAATTTCTACAGCTTACCGCTCGCAAAGCAGGCATGAACTCGATTCGTTATTAAACTCTCTAAAAAAAAATCCGGAAACTGTTGTTTATTACGAGCGGGCATTAAAAGCGGCAAAACAATTACGTTCGAAAAATTTGACCGCACAGATCTATCAGAATTACGCTGCACTCTTAAAAAAGAATAAAGATTTTAAAAAGGCTTATTATTATTTAAATAAATATTCAACATTAAAGGATACCATACTAAGTGAAGAAAAAAACAAAAGTATGGCCGAAATGCAAACGCGTTTCGATACTGATAGCCAAGAAAAAGAAATTACGCTCCTGACCAAAAATAAAGACATTCAGGAATTAAAAATTGGCGAACTGAGTGAGAATATCCGGAAACAAAAAGTAACCATTTATGCCTCTGTCTTTGGAATTGCATTAATGCTTGTTCTTACTTTTTTTGTTTTGAATAGTTACCGTGAAAAAAGAAAAGCCAATTTATTACTGGAAGAAAAAAACTCAGCCATCTCCAAACAAAAACAAATTCTCGAGGAGAAAAACACTTTAATTACACATAGCATCGAGTACGCTAAAAATATTCAGGATATTATTTTACCAAGTGATAACACCTTTAAACAATTATTTACCGATTCGTTTGTTCTTTTTATTCCTAAAGATGTGGTAAGCGGTGACTTTTTTTGGTTATTGTCGGAAAACAAAAAGGAAACACTTGTTGCTGCTATTGATTGTGTTGGTCATGGCGTGCCCGGCGCTTTTATGGCTTTGCATAGTTATAATTTACTCGAGCGTATTGTAAAAGAAAACAAAGGCATTTCTCCCGCAAATATTTTAGATAAATTAAATACAGAAGTGATAAAATCTCTTCACCAAAATAACGAAGAGACTTCTTCTAAACACGGAATGGATCTTGCGATGGTAAAAATAAAAAATAATGAACTTGAATTTGCAGGTGCAAGAAATCCGCTCGTTATTGTAAATTCAAACGGAGAAATGACAGAAGTAAAAGCCGACCGTATGTATGTTGGCGGCGCCATTGGAAATTTCACCAATAACACAGTTAAAGCTGAGAAGGGAAGTATGATCTATATGTTTACTGATGGTTACGCGGATCAAAAAGGTGGTACTGAAAATAAAAAGTTTTTCATTACTGTGTTTAAACAATTGCTTACTTCCATCGCGGCAAAAAATTTAATTGAACAAAAAGAAATTTTGCATAAAACATTTACCGACTGGAAAGGAAATCACGAACAAATGGATGATATACTTGTAATCGGTATTAAAATTTAATGAGAAAAAGTGTAATCATATTTTTATGTATTGCAGTTAATGTAATGTTATCTGCTAACAGGGATTCGTTATTGAAAGTAGTGTCGACTCATAAAATAGATTCTGTTTACATCGCAATGCTTACTGATATTGCTGCGACTTATGAAGATGCTGGCGATTATGACATGTCCATTTCTTATTGTCTACGCGCGAAAAAAATTGCAGACTCACTGCATAATAATTTCGGACTACAATCTGCACTCAACAGTTTAGGAAATTGTTACCTGGATAAAGGCGATGTAAAAAAAGCACTTGAGTCTCATTTAGCGGCATTAAAGATCCGTGAGTTGATACATTCTAAATTGGGAATAGCTTATAGTTATCTTAATTTGGGAAATATTCATTTCCGTTTAGGAGATGAAGATAAAGCGCTTCTGGATTATAAACGTTCTATTGATCTGATGTACGAGATGGGTGATACTTTGAGAGCCGCGATTTGTCTTACTAATATGGGATCCATTTACAGTAACAGGGGAGATATAACTAAAGCGCAGGAACATTATCTCAAAGCATTATCAATACGGAAACGCGCGGGCGACATGGATGGTGTTGCAGAAATATATTCTAATTTGAGTGTGACTTTAATGGATGCACACAAATACAAAGAAGCATTGGAATTCGCTTTCGAAACTATTAAATTATATGGCGAAACAGGAAGTAAAATGGGGAAATCAATTTCCTACAGTAATATCGGAGATATTTACGAGCACATGGGTGATTTAAATAATGCCATTGAATATCAGATCATTTCTTTGGATCTCGCAAAAGAAATGGAAAGTTCGTGGATGCTGCAAACGAATTACCATTTATTAGCGCTTGCTTACGAGAAGAAAAATGATTTTGCGAAAGCTGTTCTTTACGCGGAATTATTTTCACGTACGCGCGACTCGCAGATGAGTTCTGAGAATGGAAAGATGATCGCTGAAATGCAAACACGATTTGAAACCGGAAAGAAAGAAAAAGAAATTCAATTATTGCAAAGCGATAAAAGCATCCGCGATCTGCAATTAAGCAAACAGGAAGCGAATATTAACCGTCAGCGCATTATTATTTACACTGTTATCGGTGGTTTATTGGTAATGGTTTTTCTTATTGGTTTTATTTGGAGAGGCTACCGCCAAAAGAAAAAAATACAAATGGGTTTGGAACGCAAGAACATTGAAATTAATTTGCAGAAAAATGAGATCGAAGAAAAGAGTAAATTAATAACTGATAGCATTGATTACGCCAAAAACATCCAGACCGCCATTTTACCTCCTGATGATAAAATAAAAACGCATTTCCCCGAATCATTTATTTTATTTGAACCTAAAGAAATAGTCAGCGGGGACTTTTACTGGCTGCATGAAAGCAGGCAGGAGACAGCGGCAGGAGGCAGGAAGGAGAATGATTGTATTCT
Organism: Bacteroidia bacterium; assembly: GCA_035567575.1. Classification (GTDB taxonomy): domain Bacteria; phylum Bacteroidota; class Bacteroidia; order B-17B0; family Aurantibacillaceae; genus JAHEYG01. The sequence goes on along the minus strand of DATMPR010000392.1, from coordinate 1,598 downwards.
GTTCGCTACTGTTGATTGTGCGGGAGAAGGCGTTCCAGCTGCGTTTATGAGCATCATGGCTTATAATATGCTTGAGAATATTAGTATTGAGAAAAAATTAAGTGATCCTTCTCTTATATTGGAAGAATTAAATAAAGTTGTTAGTGACACGGCGAAAAACAAAAACACTTCCATTAAATTTGAAATGAATATTTCCTTAATCGCATTTAATCCTAAAAAAAACGAATTACAATTTGCCGGGACAAAAACACCATTGGTAATTATCAGAAATTCTAAAATAAATAAATTAATACATGAAGCTAATAAAACACAAGCTATCACGTTAGAAAAAGGCGATATGATTTATTTATTTACTGACGGTGTAAAGGGAGATGATGCATTTATGGAATTACTAATTTCAATTTCCCAAAAAAATATGCAAGATCAAAAGCAAATCTTTCAACAGTCAAATAATAACAAAACTGATGATGTGTTGGTTGTGGGGATTAGGGTTTAAAAATAATTAGAAAAAACAGAGAAGGAAATAATTGATGGAATAATAATTAATAAGAAAATTATTATTTTAGCCAAATAGTATGACCCTTTCCTAAAAACAATTTTAGCGACAAAACAATTGTTGCTACTAGTCGGTATTTGATATCTCTTTTTCTTGTTCCATTTTAGTTATCAATTTCCGCTACAGTTTGATTGATAATTGTAAATGTCCGCCGAAACCTAATTCAACAATTTTTTGCAGAGTAGATATCCGCACTTCTTTAATATTATTTTCAATTTTTGAAATATAGGATTTTGTGGTGCCGCATTTGTCTGCAAGTTCTTCCTGTGTCAAACCTTTTTCAAGTCTGGCATCGTGTATTAAGACGCCGATCTTAAAAGTTTCGTAACCTTCTTCTAATTTATCACGTTTAGAAGTTCCCCGTTTCCCGTAATGCTCTTCTTTGAATTGATCGAGCGTTTTAATTTTACTTTTTTTCATTGAAATATTCCTCCTTAATTTTTAATGCTTTTTCTATTTTTCGTCTTGGTGTCTTTTGACTTTTCTTTTGAAAACCATTTGTTACCACAACTAATTGTCCGTGGTCGAAAAAACAAAAGATCCTGAAGATATCACTTCCCAATTGAATTCTAATTTCGTAGAGCCCGTCGGTTCCCTCAAGATGTTTGAGATAAGTCTCCGGTACTCTGTGAAGTTCTTCAATCAAATCAAAGGTCCAGATAATTTTATCCTTTACTTTTTGACGCTGCTTTACGAAAAATTCAGAAAAGTAGTCTTTGTAAACGATTATTGTCCGTACCCTGTGCTTTTTGCGCACAATACAAATATACGAAGAGTTGCCCTAAAGTACAACTTTAAAATAAAATATTTTGTTAAAAGATTCGCTATTCCTCCTGCTTTTCTTTTTTTTCTTCATCCCCAATTACACCGGCTTGCTGTAATTTGGTTTTAAATACTGTTACTTTTTGCGGGTTGCAAGCATTGAATTGGAAGGATGGTCCTTTAGCAACATCTTGTTTACGGTTCTTTGGTTTCAGATCTTTCAATACATTATTAAATTCGTTATTACTCGAAACCGCGCTCATTAAACCTTTATAAAATT
>DATMPR010000391.1:0-2927 GCA_035567575.1 Bacteroidia bacterium | reverse complement strand
CTTTAATGGGATTTGTATTTAAAACGCAGATCACAGCGCCGGGTAACGGACTTTGTGTTTGTTTATCCAATATAACGCCGCGAATTGTTTGTTTTAAAGTTTGCGCATTCAAAACAAAAGAAAGAAACAATAAAAATATTGCGGCAACTTTTTTCAATGTTATTGCGGATACTGTGGATTGGTTACGCAGGGAATTTCATGCATGCAAAATAAAGGATCAATATTAACTTCTATGTGTTGTTTTTTCTTTTGAGTATCAATTAAGATATCAACTTTAGCCCAAACTTTCTGTAAACACTCCTTATCAAAATTCTTAATGTCAGTACCGTCGGGCGTAGCTTTGTGATAACGCCAGGGTTCATAAAGTTTGTATAAACCCGGTTTCAATTTTAATTTTAAAACCCCTTTCGAGTCGGTTTTTACAGAATCAATTTTTCCTTTTGCTGAAACAATAATTAATTTTTTATTGGCATAAATCAATGGTTTTTCATATTGTTTTAAAATTTCAGGCGAGGGTTTGGCGCCACCGCAATATTTTTGTTCTTGAGTTAATTCCAAAAACACACCGGATTGTGAAAATTGAGCCAAAGGCATCAATAATAGAATTATAAAATTTAATTTTTTCATGGTGTTGTTGATGAAACAGGAATTATTTTTCCATTAAAATATTGGTGACCGGTTAAAGCAAAATCAATAATGAAATTAGCCATTTGTTTTGCAGTAATTTTTGCTTTGTATCCCGGAAACGCTTTCTCTAACATTTCTGTTTGTACAGCTCCAAGAGCTAAACAATTGCAAGCAATATTTTTCGATTTTAATTCTTCAGCTAAACATTCTGTTAATCCTGCAATAGCGGCTTTTGATGAGGCGTATGCGCTTAGTCCCGGAAATTTTGAACTTCCCTGCACACCACCCATACTGCTAATATTAATAATATGTGTTTTGTTTTTTTTACCCATTAAAGGCAAAAGTTTTTGCGTAAGTAAAAATGCTGCGAAAACGTTTACGTTATAGGCTTGAAATAATTCTTTTGATGAAATGGTTTCGAAATTTTTATTAACGAGGAAGCCGGCATTGTTTATTAACACATCAACATGCTTCGTGTTTTTTTTAATTAATGCAAGTATTTTAGTTAAAGTTGCCGGTGAGGTTATGTCACCTGTGAAAGTTATAATATTTTCAGGTGAACTTTTTTTAAGGAGATTTAACTCTTTTGAGCTGCGAGCGACCGCTAAAACTGTATTATCTTCATCAACGGCCAGTTGTTTAACAATTTCTAACCCTATTCCTTTTGAAGCTCCTGTTACAACTGCAAACATAATGCGTAAATTTGTACACGAATATACGGCTAAAAAAGCAATGCATTTTATTTCAAATAAAAGATTTTATATTTTAATGTTTGGTTTTTGCCTGAGCCTGTCTTTATTGCATGCACAATCCGATTCAATTTATAGAAGAGATTATAGGCCAAAAAAAGAAGAGCCTAAAGATAAAATGACATTGCGTCAACGTTTATTTTGGGGCGGGAATGTTGGTGCGTGGCTTGGTAACCCGACTTTTGTGGATCTATCGCCATTGTTGGGAATAAAAATTAATCAAAAATTATCTATAGGAGTTGGCGGCATTTATAATTATTACAGTTATAAGTACAATAATTATAAATACAGTGTAAATTTTTATGGTGTCAGAATTAACGCCCGTTATTTTATTTACAATAATATTTTTTTACAGGCAGGGGTGGATGAAATTAACAGAGATAATCCTTATTCGTATTTTCCGAATGAAAGAATTTGGATACAGAATGTTTTAGTTGGCGGCGGTTTACGTTATCCTGTTAGTGATAATATTTATTGTCTGGCAACAGGTTTATGGAATTTAAATTATACGCCTCTTTCTCCTTATCCGAATCCTATTATTCAAGTGGGATTTATTGGCAGATTTTAGTTACCACATGTTTTCGATATCTTCAGGAAGATAAGAGTGATCTCTTGTTTTATAATAAGAGTCGTTGCTCTTCTTAAGTTTAATCGCTGTTTTGTTTAATAAACGCGCGAACAATGAAATGGGAAGTAAAATAATAAAGAAAACCATTCCCAGTAATATACGGGAATTGATCCAGCCTAAGATCTCTGAAATTTTAAACCAGATCCACGTAATTCCATTCATGCATAAGTCGGAAATAACGGACAGAAGCAAAACGAGAAGAGAAATAAGAACAAATATTTTTATTTTAAAAACGAAAAATAATACCAAAAAGCCAATGGCAATTACTAAAACGGCTTCCAGTTTTTTTTCGCGGTTCATAAATTAAAATAAAGAGTAAATAAAAGGTGCAGCAGCTGAAGCTCCGCCCAAAACTAAAAATACACCAAGAAATAGTAAAACAATAATTAAGGGAAGTAACCACCATTTTTTACGTTGTTTTAAAAATCCCCACATGTCACTTACAAAACTCATATTTATTTTTTTAGTGAATTTACATAAATACTATCAACTGATAAAAATAATTTTTTAGCAACCACTTCTCCGCCTCTGGCGTTGAGGTGACAATAATCAATAAACAATTGTTTCGATCTATCGGTTTGATCATTGAATGCAGGAACTAAATTTACAAAGCAGGTATTGTATTTTTTGCATAGATCCTGCAGTTCATTTACAACGTAAGGATAAAGTAATTTTAAACTGGGATCTTTATGCAGCCATTTTTTTTCTTCGTCAGAAAGTAAATTTTCATCACGTAAAACTAACATCGGTTGAAGCGAAATGATACTGGGAATGCCATTGTTTTTTAAAATGCTGATATTGCTTTCAATGCTACGTAAAAAATTCTTTTTAGCTGCGAATTTATGACTGACGATGTTGCTTATTTCTGATGTGTGAGTTCTTGTCATGAACTGCATACCATTATGCGCACCGGCATCTCTTTG
>DATMPR010000390.1:0-2607 GCA_035567575.1 Bacteroidia bacterium | reverse complement strand
AATTTTATACTTCAAGCCGTCCGGAAGGTTTAAATAATATCGATACTGTTTTAAGTGTGATCAATACAAAGTATTATCACACCGAATACACAACTACTCGCGAAAAGCAGGATTATTTTGGGATAGCCACTTTTTCTAAATATCCGATCATAAATAAAGGAAAAATAGTTTTTAATACCCGCTCAAACAATATTTGTATTTACACGGATGTACTTATTGAAAAAGACACAGTACGTGTTTACAATATGCATTTGCAATCCATTAGCTTTACCATTAAAGATTATGCTTTTGTTGATGATCTGCAGGATGGAGATGATGCGAAGGATGAACTGGAAAATTCTAAAAATATTTTACGCCGTTTGAAACGTGCTTTCGTCAAACGTGCAGAGCAAGCCGAAAAAGTATCAGTAAGTATTAAAAATTGCAGATATAAAATTATTTTGTGCGGCGATTTTAACGATACACCGGCATCTTATGCGTATAATTCAATTTCAAATAATTTAAAAGATGCTTTTATAGAAAAGGGGAATGGTTTTGGCAGAACTTACGTCGGCAAATTTCCCTCTTTCCGGATTGATTATATTTTACACAGTAAAGATATTAAGTGTACAAAATTTTCGCGCAGCGAAGAAACTTTTACGGATCATTATCCGATAACAGCTTATTTTAAAGTAAACTGATTTTTCTCTATTTTATTGTGTGAAACTTTAAGACAATAAAATTTTATTACCGCCGTTAATTTAACATGATTCAGTTAAAATACCTGGCGCATTCCTCTTTTTTAGTTACATGTGGTAAAACAGATCTTGTTTTCGACCCTTGGTTAAAAGGTCCGGCATATTTTAAGCAATGGTTTTTGTGGCCTCTTGCTGCCATAGAACCGAAAGAGATAAAAGCAGATGCTATTATTATTTCTCACGGACATGAAGATCATTTGCATTCAGAAACCTTAAAGGACATGCCTAAAAATGCGGAATTTTTTTTCCCGTATCAATGGCGTGCTGGTATTAAGCCTTTTTTAAATCAGATGGGTTTCGAAAAAGTTACTGAAGCTATCAGTTTTAATACTTATTCTGTTAACGATGTTAAAATAACTTATATTGGTTTTTCTTTAGAAAGTGTAGTTATAATAGAGTATAAGGACGAAGTCCTTGTAAATATTAACGATGCTTTAAATTCTAATCACGAAAATGCAGTTAATTTTATTTTGGAAGAAATAGAAAAACGTTGGCCTAAAATAACTTATTTGCTTTCGGGCTGGAGCGGAGCGAGTTATTTCCCAAACCAAATTCGTTATCCGGGTAAAGATGACAGGGAAATTGGTAAATTAAGGGAGCAATATTTCGCTAATAATTTTTGCAGGTTTGTAAATATATTACAGCCAAAATATGCAATTCCATTTGCTTCTGGGTTTGTTCTGTTAAAGGAAGAGAACAAATGGATAAACCATATTAAATTCCCGAGAGAAAAAGTTTTTGAATATTATAAAGAACACTTTAAAGACAGTAATTATTCAAAATTCATTGTTCCGTATCCGGGTGATTTAATACGGGATGGGGAAATGGAAGTCAATTCTGAATTACATAATGTTAGTGAAAGTGCACTGTATGACCTGGCTTATAAACATTATCAAAATGAATATATTGAATCTAACCGCGTGGAATATATAGATGAAGAAGAAATTCCTAAATTAATTTCACAAATACAATATTGGACTAATTTTAATAAGCGTTTATATCATAAGAGAGTAATTGAAGATGTTTGTTTTTCGGTTAAATTAAGCGATTGCAAAGAACAAACTTATATTAATGTTTACTTCGGGGATAACAACCTAAATGTAGAGGTTTCTTCTGAACCATTATTGGAAAGAAAAGTGTTAATAACAACCGCAGCCAAAAAATTATTGTTTGGATTTAAAAAAATATGGGGCGGAGATGTCTTAACTATAGGTTACGGATTAACTGCACAAATTTATGACCAGTTATCGTTAGAGAAAAACTTGGATATTGTTTGTATTCGTCTGATTACGCGTTATCCGATCGCAAGACAAGATCTTTTAAAATATCCAATGCGCGCTTTGAAATTTTATACGCATAATCCTAAATTAACTTCTCTTTGGATAAAACAAAAAATAGTTTTAAAACCTTACGTTAATAAATATCCGTATAACGAACGCGATCACTGGATGCTCTACAATAAATGTGCCTTATGCGCAGTTTGTAAAATGCCGGAAATTAATTTAGCCGCCTACGGTTAAATTTTAGTTATTATTCTACGACAATCTTAGTCCTGAATCTGCTCTGTCCTTGCTGAATGGTAATAAAATATAAGCCCTTCGAAACATCTGTCAGTAAAACAATATGTGAATTTTCCCCAACAACTGATTTTCCGGTTTCGTTTTTTACGATTCTTCCAAACATATCAATTACATTTATGCTATAAGCGCCCATTTCATTTACTGTGAACGAAATTGTTACTTTATCCTGCGAAGGATTTGGAAAGACAAACGTTTGATCATTGTTTAAATATAATTCGTTAATTCCTGTACAAGGATTCACAATTATTTTAGTTGAATCTTTTGTCTTACAGCCATAAACATCCATTCCA